>JABXHP010000254.1 GCA_013373575.1 Oceanospirillaceae bacterium
GTAATAGGCAGCTCTAGAGCCTTCGCTAATTTGTTACCTGTCGTCCCCGTAGCGAATAGTTGGTGATGCGCCAAACGGTCACGATGGCGCAGGCACCAGTCTGCCAGATCCGCTTTGCGATGGTCGTGCGCGACAAGCGCGATCGACTTACGTGAGGGTACGGAATACTGTGTAGTATGCATTACTGAATCGTTGCGCCAACACGCACAATTTTCAGGGTGTTTGTGCCCCCCTGAGCGTTGACGTAGTCGCCTTTGGTGATTAGCACGAGATCGCCCTCAACAACATCACCACGATCAACCAGCTTCTGTACCGCTACTTGGTTTACAGAGGCGTGCGCCATCTCAGCAGAGTCAAACGGGATAGTTTTAACACCACGGTAGAGCGCGACGCGAGTCTGAGTTTTCGGGTGACAAGAGTAGGCGAAGATTGGCAGGCCAGAGCGAATACGAGACATCAGCAATGGGGTTGCACCGCTCTCGGTCATAGAGATGATCGCTTTTACACCCTTGAGGTGGTTGGCCGTGTACATCGCAGCCATCGCGATTGACTCATCAATACGCTCAAAGGTCTCGTCCATACGATGCTTAGAAACCTGAGACATACGGTTTCTCTCTGCGCCAATGATAACGCGCACCATCGCTTCAACGGTCTCTACTGGATATTCGCCTGCAGCTGTTTCCGCCGAGAGCATCACCGCATCAGTACCATCAAGCACAGCGTTAGCCACGTCAAACACCTCTGCGCGGGTTGGCATTGGGCTCGAGATCATCGACTCCATCATCTGTGTCGCAGTGATTACAGTCTTATCGAGAGTACGAGCGCGCGCTATGATCAGCTTCTGAATACCGATCAGCTCAGCATCACCAATCTCTACGCCGAGGTCACCGCGGGCAACCATTACGCCGTCCGAGGCTTTAACAATCTCGTCGATGTTTTCAACGCTGCTAACCGTCTCGGCGCGCTCAATTTTCGCGATCAAGCCCGCATCTCCGCCCGCTTCAATCATCAACTGGCGCGCCTGGTGCATATCATCGCCAGAGCGAGGGAAGGAGACTGCAAGGTAGTCGACGTCGATCTCAGCGGCTGTTTTGATGTCAGCCATATCTTTTTCAGTGAGCGCACCGGCAGATAGGCCACCGCCCTGACGGTTGATCCCCTTGTTGTTAGAGAGTGGGCCACCGATCGTAACTTCACACTCCAGACGTTTTGCCTGCTTCTCAATCACTTTGAGCTGTACGCGACCGTCGTCGAGCAGCAGGATATCCCCTGCAACACAGTCATCGACCAGTGCCTCGTAGTCGATACCCACTTCGTACTGATTGCCTGCGTTCTTGTCGAGGCTAGCATCAAGCGCGAAGCGATCACCCACTGCGAGCTGAATTTTGCTCTCAACAAAACGTGAAATGCGGATCTTTGGACCCTGCAAATCACCCAGAATCGCGACAAACTTACCGCGCTTTTTAGCGGCATCACGCACCATCTGTGCGCGGTTCTTGTGATCTTCCGGGCTGCCGTGCGAGAAGTTTAGGCGAACAACGTTAACTCCTGCCTGTACCAGGCGATCAATCATCTCTGGTGTGTCAGTGGCTGGGCCCAGTGTTGCTACAATTTTCGTTCTGCGTTCCATTTAGGGGAAGCTCCTTGGTCAGTTAGGCTGCTACAACTTTGGCAAAACGCAGCATGTTGCAGGTGTAGCCGTACTCGTTGTCGTACCATGAAACGACTTTCAAGAAAGTACCGTCGAGTTGGATGCCTGCTGTTGCATCGAAGATAGAAGACTTGTTGCAGCCCCGGAAGTCGGTAGCAACCACGGCTTCGTCGGTGTAACCTAAAGTTTCACCCATTGCGCCCTGTTCAGATGCAGTTTTCATCGCTGCACACACAGCGTCGTAATCGGCTGCTTTGTCTAGTTCAACGGTCAGGTCGACTACAGAGACGTCAGAGGTCGGAACGCGGAAAGCCATGCCGGTCAGCTTGCCGTTCAATTCAGGCATAACTACACCCACTGCTTTAGCGGCACCTGTTGAAGATGGGATGATGTTCTCTAGAATGCCGCGGCCACCGCGCCAATCTTTTGCTGAGGGGCCATCGACTGTTTTCTGAGTCGCAGTGGCCGCGTGCACTGTAGTCATCAGGCCGCGCTTGATACCCCAGTTGTCATGCAGGACTTTTGCAACGGGTGCAAGACAGTTGGTCGTACATGAGGCTGCAGAGACGATCTGCTGACCCGCGTAAGCGCCGTGGTTTACGCCGTAGACAAACATTGGCGTGCCATCCTTAGAGGGTGCCGACATAATCACTTTCTTAGCGCCCGCATCGATGTGCTTCTGACAACCCTCCTCAGTCAGGAAGAAGCCAGTGCACTCAAGTACCAGGTCAACGTCGATATCGCCCCAAGCGAGCTGAGCGGGATCGCGCTCGGCGGTCAGGCGGATAGTCTTACCGTTTACCACCAGGTTTTTGCCATCTACAGCGATGTCGCCGTTGAAGTTGCCGTGCACTGAGTCGTACTTCAGCATGTAAGCAAGGTATTCAGCGTCGAGAAGGTCGTTGATGCCCACGACTTCAATCTCTTGATTGAACTCCTGTGCAATGGCGCGAAACACCATGCGACCTATACGTCCAAATCCATTTATACCTACGCGAATTGCCATCTTGTCCACCTGTGAAAGTCGTTAGAGTCATTGATGTTGTAAACTTACCAATATTTTGACCTGCGAGCGGTGAAGGTTCAACCGCTTTAATGACGAGAAATATTCAATGCATATCGATATAAAACATTGGAATTAAGACGGTATAGCCCAGTATTTAAGGGCCGTACGTCGAAGAATTTTTCTAGTGTGGAATATTCTTGTGGTGAAATTCTTTTACCTATTGGTAATTTAATACCGACTTTGTTCTTTTTTTAGACGTTTCGTTGTAAAGTTTGTCTATTAATTACGTAAGTCTGACGTCTCTATGAAAAGAGCCAGATACACAAGGGGTAGGTTGTGCCATCCAACATCGTCCAAGAGATTAGTAGTGCACTCGATTCGTTGAACCGATCAGAGCGCAAAGTTGCGGAAGTGATCCTTGCCGATCCTCAGGCGGCTACACGCTCCTCTATAGCCGTTTTGGCGCGTGCTGCAGAGGTTAGCGAGCCGACAGTGAACCGCTTCTGTAAGCGTTTCAACACAGCGGGCTTCCCAGATTTTAAGTTGCATCTGGCACAGGCACTGGCGAGCGGGGTCCCTTACGTTAACCGCAACGTAGAGCCCGATGACGATGCTGACAGCTATACCGGTAAAATAATCGATGCAACCATTGCGGCGATGGTAACGGCCAAGAAAAGCCTTGATCCGCAGACGATCAATCTAGCGGTCGATCAGCTGATTCAGGCCAAGCAGATCATCTTCTTTGGTTTGGGTGGTTCAGGCCCCGTTGCGGCTGATGCACAGCACAAGTTTTTTCGTTTCAATATCCCGGTTACCGCCTACGATGATTTTTTGATGCAGCGCATGGTTGCGGCCGCTTCGACGACCGGTGATGTGATTGTTGTGATATCGTACACTGGGCGTACCCGAGAGATAGTCGATGTTGCAGAGTTGGCGCGCAACTCTGGCGCCACGGTTCTAGGCATCACTGCTGCAGGTTCACCCCTTGCCGAGAAGTGCTCGATTGTAATTGAGGTAGACCCACCCGAAGATACGGATGTCTACATGCCGATGACCTCTCGCATGCTCCACCTCACGGTAATCGATATCTTGGCAACCGGCGTCACTTTGCGTCGTGGACCAGGGTTCCTCAAGCATCTCAAGAAGATCAAAGAGAGCTTGAAGGATGTACGCCACCCAGCCAAAGGTTAACCACAATGACAACTCCTAGCGCACTGATCGCCGATATCGGTGGTACTAACGCTCGTTTCGCTGTCACCTTTGGTGACTCGCTTGAGGCGCAGCAGATCCGTAATCTGGCGGTAGATGACTACGCCAGTATAGAGATAGCTATCCGGGACTACTTACAGCAGGTGGAACTGGATATGCCCGCTAGTGTCTGCATTGCGATCGCCTGTCCAACACATAACGATCGCATCAAGATGACCAACAATGGCTGGGTGTTTTACAAGTCTGAGCTCAAACAGAGTCTCGGTATCACCAACCTTAGCGTGATTAATGACTACGCTGCTATGGCGTTAGCGGCTCCCAACCTTGGGGCGGTAGAGCGCATCCAGATTGGTAGCGGCGAACCCCTCACAGGTTTTCCTGTTGCCGTGCTCGGCCCGGGGACTGGCCTCGGCGTCTCCGGTCTGGTGCATTACCTGGGGCACCCCGCTCCCGTGGTTACTGAGGGCGGTCACGTCGATTTTGCACCAACCAATGAGCAAGAGATTGAGATTCTGCGTTTCCTGCTAAGGAGACATGAGCATGTCTCCGCTGAGCGCTTATTGTCGGGCATGGGGTTGGAGAATATCTATCAAGCACTCGCAGAGATCCGAGCAGAGCAGGTTGACGCGCTAAAGCCGGCTCAGATTAGTGCCCTCGCTTTCGAACA
>JABXHP010000365.1 GCA_013373575.1 Oceanospirillaceae bacterium
ACTTCATCAATCCACTCATGTTGGTTTTGGGAGTATACCCCGGTAGAGCTTGTGATAATTACCCGGCGAGGCGGCGCTGGCAGTGCATTGAGAATCCGTTGCGGTCCATCGAGGTAGATCTTTCGATAAGTTGCCAGTTCGCGCGACTTTGCCGCTGCCGTATAGATGAGGTAATCGACCCTGGGTAAATTGGCTGGCGCAACGTCGCTTAATAGGTCATATTCTATTGGAACCAGTAGTTTCGATAGCTGGTCTATATTACGCCGCATGCCGTAAACTTGATGTCCTGCCGCTACGAGACGCTCACCGAGCGCACTGCCCAGGTCTCCACAACCGGCGATAAGAATAGTCAACTGCGCCACTCCAATTACTCCACAGCAAAAGTAGGAGCACAGAGTAGCAGAGGAAAGAGTATGACGCTTACAGAACTTCGCTACATCGTTACTCTCGCTCGCGAACAACACTTCGGTCACGCTGCCGAGCGCTGCTTCGTAAGCCAGCCGACCCTCTCCATCGCTGTTAAAAAGCTCGAAGATGAGCTGGGTGTGGCACTGTTCGAACGCAGTAAAAACGCTGTTCGGGCAACCCCGGTGGGTGAAAAAGTGGTGAAGCAGGCGCAAAAAGTACTGGAGCAGGCTGATGCCATCAAAGAGATCTCCAAGGAGGGTAAAGACCAGCTGGCCAGTTCAATTCGTGTGGGCGCTATCTACACCATTGGTCCCTATCTGTTTCCCAAGTTGGTTCCCGAAATACAGCGTGTGGCACCTCAGATGCCGCTCTATATTGAGGAGAACTTCACTGAAACACTGCGGCACAAGCTGCGCAAAGGTGAGCTAGACGCCATCATTATCGCGCTGCCGTTCCACGAGCCCGATGTACTTACCCGCCCGCTCTACGATGAGACCTTCAGCGTGATAACCCCCAAGGATCACCCGCTGGTAAAACAGGGACAGGTAGAAACCTCACAGCTTAACGAACTCAACATGCTGTTGTTGGGTGAAGGTCACTGTTTCCGTGATCAGGTGCTCGAATCCTGCCCATCGTTGAATCAATCCTTCCATGACCAACACCGCGTTACGGAGGGGAGCTCTCTGGAGACGATTCGCATGATGGTGGCGTCCGGTCTGGGTACATCAGTGCTTCCTAGGTCGGCTATCGAGGGCCATCCGACTGAAGGTATGGTTGAGGTGCTGCCGTTCAAAGCGCCCGAGCCGCAGCGCACAGTCGCGCTGGGTTGGCGGGCGAGCTTCCCGCGACCTCAGGCGATTGATGTGTTGGTGAACGCGATTACGAAGTGCCACGGATCAAGCAAATAAGATTTACTGATGTCCCCAATACCCGTTGCAGAACGTCCGGTGACCGACCTTAAAGGGGTCGGCACGGCACTGGCTTTAAAACTGCAGAAACTCGGAATTCTCCAACTACAAGACCTCTTCTTTCACCTGCCTGCACGTTATCAGGATCGTACACGACTATCAGCGATGGGCGGGTTGATGCCCTCTATTGAAGCGGTCGTGGAAGGTGAAGTGCAGCTTTGCGATATTCAGATGGGGCGCCGTCGCGCGATGCTCTGCCGTCTGCATGACGGGACCGGCTCGTTAACGCTTAGATTTTTCCACTTCAATGCGGCGCAGAAAAACCAGTTGGCCAAAGGGGTTAAGGTTCGCTGTTTTGGTGAGGTGCGCCCGGGACCTTCGGGGCTTGAAATGGTGCACCCCGAGTACAAAGTGTTGCGTGCAGGCAAAGAGGAGCCGCTAGAGCAGGCGTTAACGCCAATCTATCCGCTAACAGAGGGGGTTACCCAGACGCGCCTGCGTGCCCTTATCCTTGCAGCACTTGAGCTGTTGGGTACTCAGCCACTGGAGGAGTTGGTTCCGGAAAGCGAACTGGCGCGGCGTCACTACCCTGCACTGACCGATGCTATTCACTATCTCCATAAGCCTCCGGTAAATGCGGATCAGCAGCAACTCATAGCAGGCACCCACCCCGCACAGCGGCGGTTAGCTTTTGAGGAGCTACTGGCACATAACCTAACGCTGCGGCAAGCACGTCAGAAGATCCAGCGTTTCGGCGCCCCATCGCTGAAAGCGACTGGACGCTTGAGCCGGCCGTTTCTTGATCAGTTACCCTTCAAATTAACTGCTGCGCAGCTGCGGGTTGCGCGGGAAGTGGCGCGCGATATGAACCGTGAGCAGCCGATGCTACGCTTGGTGCAGGGTGATGTGGGGTCGGGAAAAACGATGATTGCCGTGTTAGCAGCCCTGCAAGCGATAGAGAATGGCCGGCAGGCGGCAGTAATGGCACCGACAGAGATTCTGGCCGAACAGCACTACATCAACTTTAAGAGTTGGTTAGAACCTCTGGGTATCGAAGTTAGCTGGTTGGCCGGTAAGGTAAAAGGGAAGGCACGTAAAACGGTGCTGGAGCAGATCGCCAGTGGTGAAGGGCAGGTTGTTGTGGGTACACATGCGCTGTTCCAAGACGATGTAAACTTCTCTGACCTTGCTGTTGTGGTGATTGATGAGCAGCACCGCTTCGGTGTGGACCAACGTCTCAGCTTGCGTGAAAAGGGGCGTAAAGATGGAACTTTGCCGCATCAACTCATTATGACCGCAACGCCGATACCGCGTACGCTGGCGATGAGTGCCTACGCCGACCTAGACTGCTCGATAATCGACGAGCTACCGCCCGGGCGCACGCCGGTGAAGACGCTTGCCATAGATGACACCCGCCGAGGTCAGGTCATTGAGCGTGTGCGACAGGGCTGTAAGTCTGGCAAGCAGGCCTACTGGGTCTGTACTCTAATCGAGGAGTCAGAAGCTCTGCAGTGCCAAGCGGCAGAGACCACGGCTGCGGAGTTGGCAGAAGTTCTACCTGAGTTGCGTATTGGCTTAGTACATGGCCGCCTGAAACCGGCTGAGAAGGCTGAGATCATGGCGCGCTTCAAAGCGCATGAGCTTGACCTTCTAGTTGCGACTACTGTGATTGAGGTCGGTGTAGATGTGCCCAACTCCAGCTTAATGATTATCGAGAACCCAGAGCGTTTGGGCTTATCGCAGCTACACCAGTTGCGTGGGCGAGTAGGGCGCGGTTCACAAGAGTCTTTCTGCGTTCTGATGTATCATGCACCCCTTTCACGTCAGGGGCGTGAACGCATCGCCGTAATGCGTGAAACTACGGATGGATTCCGCATCGCCGAACGTGACTTAGAGTTGCGCGGGCCGGGTGAGGTACTAGGTACCCGACAGACCGGCATGATGCAGTTTAGAATCGCTGATCTTCAGCGTGACGCAGATCTGATGGAGACTGTACATGAGTGTGCTGGCCGTATCAGCTCCGAGTCGCAGTTGGCAGCCTCGTTAGGGCGCCGATGGATCAGTGATGCAGAGCAATACGCACAGGTTTAAGTATGCAACCAACAATTCAACAGCTAGCCATTGTGAAAGAGCAGATTGGCCGCGAGCCCCGCGGTATAGCTGCCGTAGCAGTAGCGAATCCGCAAGGTGTGCCGCTGGTACTGCAGATGCGCTCGCTGGTAAATGATAAACCCTTCCCAACCCTCTACTGGCTCTGTAGTCGTGACCTTAGCCGCGAGATAGGCCGCATTGAGATGACCGGCTGGATCAAGCGGTTTGAGGAGGAGTTGCAGGATGATGCGCAGCTGCGTGCTCAATTTCACAGCCAGCAGCAAGGTTATGTGGATCGTCGCTGGAAGTTAATGGACCCCTCTGACCGAGCACGCCTTGAAGCGCTGGGGTACACCGATATGTTCAATAAGGTGGGTATTGGCGGTATCAATAGCTGGGACAAAGTGCGCTGCCTGCATATGCAGTACGCGCATCATTTGGCAGGCGACAATCTAGTTGGCCAGCGCCTTGATGCTGAGTTCAAACTCAACGAGCTTGAACCGCAGATTTAGGCCCGAACGTTCGTAAACAAAAAAGGGAAGCCGCTCTTGAATCTCGAGGGCTTCCCTTGTTTTGATCCAGGCAGATATCAGCCAGCGGCGATAAGACCTTCGTATTTAGCCATCAGCATGTCTTCTGTCTCAACGTGATCTGGATCCTTAGGAATACAGTCAACAGGACACACTTCAACACACTGAGGAGTGTCGTAGTGGCCTACACACTCAGTACATTTCTTCGGATCGATCTCGTAGATCTCATCCCCTGGAGAGATCGCCTCGTTCGGACACTCCGGCTCACATACATCGCAGTTGATGCACTCGTCAGTAATCATCAAAGCCATTTTGACTTACCTCTTTTCTCGGACCGCAGTCCGTTAAACTTCAGAAAAATGTTGCTTCAGCGCAGCGTCAACAGCAGGATGAACAAACTCTGCTACGTCGCCGCCCAATGATGCGATCTCACGAATTAGCGTAGACGAGATGAATGAGAGATGCTCATCCGGGGTAAGGAAAAGACTCTCGGCCTCGGGTGCCAATTTACGGTTCATGTTGGCGAGCTGAAACTCATACTCGAAGTCTGAAACCGCACGCAGACCGCGCAGAATAATGTTTGCGTTATGTTTACGCAGGAATTCCGCGAGTAGCCCAGAAAAGCCGACAACCTCAACATTCTGAAGATGCGCAAGAGCTAATTTGGTAAGCTCCACACGCTGCTCAAGTGGCAGTAGCGGTCGCTTCTTGGGGCTCTCTGCAACAGCAACTATCACGCGATCAAAGAGTTTCGACGCACGTTCTACCAGGTCGCTGTGACCATTTGTGATCGGATCAAAAGTACCCGGATATGCAACGGTATTCATCCTGCTTCTCTCAAGCTAGACATCAGTGCCGCGCATCTTAGCGAAGATCCGCCAACGCGACAAATATTAGAGTGTCGCGATCAAAATAAGAAGTTATATAAAATCCTATTTATATAATTATTTGGAATATCTAGCTGCGGATGTAGAGCCTGTAGCTCACTTGCCCTGCCTGCTTCTCGCGATGTAACTGCCAGTTGGGTGGAAGTTCGGGCGTACCGAGTTCGCGCTCAGTTTCTACGTAGATGTAGGCGTCGTCAGCAAGCAGATTTCTGCTCTCCAACAGTTGTGCGATCGGTTTCAGTAGACCCTTGCGAAAGGGGGGGTCGAGAAACACCAGATCAAACCGAGTTGACATATCTTTCGGCTGCGCCTCGAGCCAACTCAGCGCATTACTCTCAATCACCTCAGCGTTCTGCGCTTTGAGGCCCAAAAGATTAGTTCTAAGTGAGCGGCAAACCTGGGCGGAGCTGTCTATAAGTGTGGCACTTGCCGCACCACGTGAGAGGGCCTCAAAGCTGAGTGCGCCACTACCGCTAAATAGGTCCAGGCAGCGCGCTGCTGGGGTTACAGACTGTAGCCAGTTAAACACAGTCTCGCGCACACGATCGGGTGTTGGCCTGAGCCCCTCACTCTCCGGGAAGCTCAGTTTTCTGCTACGCCACTCGCCACCGATAATACGGACAACCGCTTCAGGGCTCGTTTGAGGTTTAGGCAGTGGCTTGCGGGCATTTCGTCGGGACATGATTAGCTACTGGTGGCAGTGAATAGTCGTGCTCTGCGGTCGGCAGGCTGTTTCAGATGCTGCAATATCTCACTGATATCCTCCTGCGCACTATCACGCAGATCGCGGAAAGCTGACTCTAAACTCTGTGGTTCAACTGAGTAGAGCAAAAGTACTTCGGCCCAGGCCTCGGGTCGTTGCTCTAAGGCTGTCTCCCAGCGAGTTTGCAGCTGCTCTATGGCAGCATTGAGCAGTTCAGGGTCGCTCTTGAGACTCTCAAGCAGCGTGATTAACTCGGCCTCACTACTGCCCGCCTCCAACAGCACCAACGAGCCTTCGGGAGTTAGCTGCTGTTGGAGGCGCATATTGGGGTACTGAGCTAGTTGAGCTGAAATCAGAACCCCAACTGTTTGTTGCACTAAGTAGCTCGTCGCCGAGCTAGGTGCATCCAGACGCCAGAGCAATAGGGTTGCGGGGCGTTGGGCGCGAACCGCAACGCTGCTCTTGCCCTGAAGCGCAGTGCTGGGCTGATTGCGCGCGGCTAACTCGATCGGTTTTGGGATCTCTTCGCTGAGATAGAGAAGGGCGATAGTTCGGTCCACTAACTCGACATAGGTTCGCGCTGCCAGCGGCTCCGCGGTGGCGCTACTGAGTAATGCGTCGAGAGCACGCTGGCGCCCGTTTTGGCTGGCGAGATAGATCTGCGCATTGATACGCTCTATGGGTTCGATCCAGTCCACTGCAGGCGGTTGCCTGAGAAGTTCGATAAACTGCTGCAGAGCTTGCGCTTCGACTGGCTCTTTCGCATCAATTTGCAGTTGGGTTGTAAGGCTTGATAGCTGCGGTCGCACGACCCAGTGCTGTTGTTCGAGTAACTCTTGTACCTCTGGGGTAGCTAAACGGAGCTCGAGCCCCTCTAGCAGTAGTGTCTGCCGAGCTTTATCGTTGCTGGTAAGCCCACTCCCTTGGTTGAAGTAGATGTTTACTCCAGTGCTCTCGCTCTGTAACCAGAGCTGATTCTCTGCGATGCGTTCGGCAATGAGATCACTTGAGGGTGTCAGGCTATTAAGCGCAATTATAGCTACCGGCAATAGCCACACGAGAGCCATGAGGTATTTGCGATTGAAGAGCGGGCGGTCGCCTCTATTTATTATGTTTGTAATCACGCCACTTCCTTGTCTATGACCGAGTACTTCT
>JABXHP010000237.1 GCA_013373575.1 Oceanospirillaceae bacterium
GTCCACGGCCTCAACTCTGAGATCTAAGCTTGCTGGGACGTATCACCGTTGCCAGACGTTTGAGCCAAATCGATATCCACGGACGAATGGCGCTCACGCAACTGACCGTAAGTGTCGCCCCAGGTTCGATTCACGATAGCGCCACGACGAACGGCCGGCCGAGCCTCAATGTTTTTCGCCCATTTCAACAAATGCGTATAACTCTGCACATCCAAGAACTCTGCCGCATCATACAACTGACCCAGCACCAAACCACCATACCAGGGCCAGACCATCATATCGGCGATAGAGTACTCACTACCGGCGAGGTATTTATTTTCAACCAAGTGCTTGTCCAACACATCGAGCTGACGCTTAGTCTCCAACGTAAAGCGGTTGATCGGATACTCAAATTTCTCGGGTGCATAAGCATAGAAATGCCCGAATCCACCACCAACAAAGGGTGTTGACCCCATCTGCCAAAAGACCCAGTTCATACACTCCGTGCGACCGGCATGATCTTTGGGAATAAAGCGATCAAAACGCTCCGCCAGATAGAGAATAATGGATCCAGACTCAAACACCCGCTGAGGCGGCGTGACACTGTGATCCACCATCGCTGGAATCTTGGAGTTCGGGTTGGCAGCAACAAAGCCGGACCCAAACTGATCGCCACTCATAATATCCACAAACCAGGCATCATACTCAGCCTCAGAAATACCCGCAGCGAGCAGTTCTTCAAACAGAATCGTAACCTTAATCCCGTTAGGTGTGGCCAAAGAGTAGAGCTGAAAGGGATGCTCGCCAACGGGTAGCTCTTTATCATGAGTAGCACCAGAAACAGGTCGATTAATGTTGGCAAACTTGCCGCCGTTACCGGGCTCCCATTTCCAGATTTTTGGGGGTGTGTACTTTGTTGCTGACATAGGTTTCTCGGTGTAGGAATTTTGGAGATGATGCTTGGTTTCAATAGCGCTTAAAGGCTTCTCTACGGTAGCGTTAGCCAATTGGACTGAAAGTTTCGGTTTGAGCACAATCACTTCGTCTGGCCACAAGTTCAAAACGGTACCGTTAATCTGCCATACGCACAGTTTTCGATGTTACTTGAAGGAATAGATTGGGGGGCACCTCGGCGTACAGAACGCCCCATTTTATCCGCATAAAAGCCAATAAATACGAAGCTCGCAGGCTGCATTCTGGTAAAATTTCAACCACGAAATTGAACTCTGACACCTTGCCAAATGATCTCGAACTGATTAAGCAAATAGTGCTTTCATTACAGCAGGATGTCAGTACGCTTCAGCAAAATGTCACCCAAGGCAAAGCGACAATCGAGCGGCTTGAACTGCGTTTAGCCTCTCTGCTCCGAAACCGCTTTGGGCGTTCAAGTGAACGTTCACAGAACACGGATCAACTCGATTTAATGATCGAGGATGTCGAGCCGACGCTCGCACAAATATCACCCAGTGCAACCGAGCTATCAAAGTCTTCTACCCGTTCGCGCAGCCGCAAACCGTTTAGCAAGTCGCTCCCGCGTGAGGAGCGCCGTTATGAACCTTCGAGCTGCAACTGCCCAGACTGTGGCGATGTAATGAAGCTGATCGGTGAAGATCGCTCTGAGATGCTGCACGTGATACCTGAGCAGTACGTTGTGATCCAGCAGGTTAGGCCCAAGTACGGTTGTAGCGCTTGCGATAATATCGCTCAAGCACCTGCACAAGAACGCGTTATCGATAAGGGGATCGCGTCAGCGGCACTGATTGCTCAAGTGATCGTCGATAAATATGTGGATCACCTTCCACTTTACCGTCAGGAAGAGCGCTTTAAACGCGCCGATATCGACCTTGATCGCTCGACACTCGCCGGTTGGGTGGGTCGCGCAGGCGCACACCTTGAGCCCTTAGTTCAGGCGATCCGCAACCATGTAATGAATGCTCACAAACTTCATGCAGATGACACAACAGCTCCAACTCTGAAGCCCGGCAATGGCAAAACACTCACGGGGCGATACTGGAACTATGTGCGTGATGATCGCCGTTGGGGCGGTGAAGCGGCTCCCGCGGTCTGGTTCCAATACAGTACAACGCGTTCAGGAAAAGAGCCCGCGATGCACCTTAAAGGGTATCGCGGAATCATCCAGGCGGATGCCTATGCGGGGTATAACTTGGCAGTCCAGTCGGGAGTTACGCGTGCCGGATGCTGGGCCCATGTACGCAGAAAGTTCTTCGACCTCGCTGAATCAACCCAGAGCCCTGTCGCCCAAGAAGCGATAGAGCGAATCAATGCGCTCTACCAAGTAGAGAGGCAGATCAACGGACAACCACCCGACGAGCGCTATCGTTATAGACAGCTTCATGCCAAACCATTGATGGATGATCTGCATATCTGGCTTGATCAGACACTTCGGCTCTGCTCAAAAGGCTCGGCACTCGGCAAAGCCATTAACTACGCCCGTAAGCAGTGGGACAGTCTGACGCTGTATCTGAACGACGGTCGCGTCGAGATCGATAACAACGCTGCCGAGCGTGCAATCCGTCCTCTGGCGTTGGGTCGCAAGAATCATCTATTTGCGGGGTCTGAGGACGGCGCTCACTGTGGCGCCGCACTCTACAGCATCATGGGGACTGCGAAGCTAAACGGCATAGATCCTAAGGCGTATCTGACAGCCGTGCTGAAGCGAATCAACAATACCATGGCTTCGGATGTCTCCAGCCTCTTGCCTTGGAACATCGATCTTACCAACTCACAGGTTGGCGAAGCGATCTAGAGTGTAAGCAGTCGACGCTTACGATAAACCCATACACACCGCCATTATTTGCGAAGCTTGCGCCCAGCAAGCAGGAATCGATCCCCTCGAACGTGCAGCACTTGTAGCCGCAGCCCTGACACAGGACCTGGGTATGCTGGAGATTCAGAACGATCTCTTTAAGCACTCAGGCCCACTGAGTGATCAACAACTGAGTATCGTAAAGAACCACACGTCTAGAAGCCTTGAGATACCGCGCGAGGCCGGCATTACCAATAACAGCTGGCTAGAGACAGTAGCGCAACACCACGAACGCATCGATGGAACAGGCTATCCCAGCGGCCTAGAGAGCGAAGAGATATGCCGAACCGGACGCATGCTCGCTATTGCGAATAACTACGTCTCACAGGTTCGCCCCCGCGCCTACCGCGACCCAGTGCTGCATCAATTTATCCTCAAAGAGTTACTACAAGAGCGCGGTAAAAAGGTGGACCCCAACCTCATGCGTGAGTTCATCACCTGCCTAGGCCTCTACGCCCCCGGCTCACTAGTTGAAACCACGAATGGAGACACTGGTATCGTCACCGGCTACAAATCCCGCCCTGACGAACCCGAAGTGCTCATCATCAAAGCCAAAGGTAGAACCAACCTGCTAGATGAGCCCAAACGCATCCAGATGGATAACGAACAGAACAAAATCGCCACCTTACTGAGCATCGCCGACCACAAGTCGCTGCTCGATAGAGTGGGCACCATCTGGAGTATGCGACACCCAGCGGCGAGTAATTCGCGCTATATCTATTAACCCAAAGAGGCAAATCTGTGCAGTACAAACCTACTGACTGCCTAGATGGGGGTTCCAATCCCAAGCAGGCCTATTAATCTGATCCGTGACCCGACAGGAAAAGCACCGTAACAGAGCCGCCATGTACTTCATTAAAGAGCCCCACCAAGGCAAACCTCGTTACTACTTCGAGGATCGCCCTAGCCACAAATGCAGCCCCTATTTCCAATCAAAAGCACGCGCCGACCAATGGCGCACCCAACATCAGCAGACCCACTACACCGGAACAGAACTGCGCCACTGCCAAGGGGACAGACGCCTAAATCCTAAGGAACGAGCTCGATATGAGATTGCGGTGTCGCCTGCGACCTCAGTGTTTGGCCGACGTAAAACTGACCAGCCGCTGAGGGTGGATAGGGATTTGAGTAAGGATCACATTGATCGGTTGTTGGAGTGATTGAGGGACCGGCGATATATTAACTAGATAGATCAATCGATACTGGAAGAGCGACCAAATACGCCGCCCCTTAACTGAAGAAAATGTAAAAAACCTATAGTTTCCGTAGTTTGTGCGTTACTGTAATTTGTGGTCAACCAAAAAAAAGCCCCGAGTATCGGGGCTTAAATTAAGACTGGATTTCGACAGAGAACCCTAGCTGAGATCTAGATTGTTCTGACCAACAAGGGCTTGAATAATATCGGCGTCACTCGGCGTTCCAGTAAGAGACAGATCTGTCACCAAACTAGCCTTTGTAACGGATTGCAGAACTACGTCCTGCGATTCCGTTCCGTTATCTACGTGAACAAGCAGGCCATCGACTGTATCAGTAAGAGAAACCTCTGACTGATCCAGTAGGAGGTCTGAGAAGTCTAGTATGTCTCCTTCGCTGACACTGTAGTCGGTGATTATATCCATGCCAGTATCCGTATCAATTACGTTCCAAGCAAAAGTATCTAAACCCGTGCCTCCTGACATCGTATCATCACCAGAGCCGCCATATATGATATCGTTTCCGGCACCGCTCATGATCAGATCATTACCACCATCGGTATATATCTGGTCATCGCCTCCAAGGCTCGTTACTTGATCATCTGAGGAAGTTCCATACACGACATCAGCTCCGTCAGAGCCCGATAACATCTCCACCGTGAATGCGGCGGTAGCCATATCCCCGTCCGTATCGTCTCCACTTAATGTAAACTCCATCACAGTATCAGTGGAAGCTGGAGCCTCGTATCCTAGTGAAAGACCCACAATTTTCATATTGTCGGTGCCGTTGCTCACGTCCTTAGGGTGAACATCAATCGAGTCAAGATACCACCCGTCCAAATATTCCAAGGATTCCAAAGTCAATGTTATATGGAAGTTACCATCAGTTCCGATATCGGAATTAGATACGACGACTTCTACAGGGTCTGAGTAGGTATTTGTACCGTCACTGAAGTTTATATCAAATATCACGATCTCTCCGTCAGCGAGACCTGCTGTAGAGGAGGCAACGATCGTGAACGATGTGAGACCAACAGTTTCGTATCCAGTCTGTCGAGAGATATCAAATCTAATTGCTTGATCCTCAGTAACGGTATTACTCTCAACTCCGATATCTGTTGCAGATTTTGAGATCTTTGCCGTACCAAATTCATCGGTTCCATTGCGACCAGTTATCACGACATCAAAAGCACCACCAAATGCAGATTTACCAATCGAGTATTGCTCATAATCATTTGCACGACTATCGAGGTTTACCGGGTTACCAATACTGCCGAACAACTCACCGGACTCGAAAGACCGGGGCGGCAGACCGTCCACCAGGTTGAAGTCATAGGTGCCATCTGTATTTATTGATATTGTGAAGGCTGTGGCTTCACTACCATTATTGTCATAGTAGGCTCGATAGGTGTTAGTGCTCTCATCCGAAATTTCGAACTGCACCCCAAGCTCACTGGCATTATCAAGACTCAAGGAAGATACGCTGCTATCAAAAGCGACTATTGCATCAGCACCATCATTAAACGTAACTACACCAGACTTAGTCGATTCGGATTCGACCAATGAAATTGAAGTAACGTCTAGAAGCGGAACATCATCGGTCACTGTCACTGTGAAATCCTGTGTGATCGTACCCGCTTCACCCAAGGTGATCGTATCCAGGTCA
>JABXHP010000399.1 GCA_013373575.1 Oceanospirillaceae bacterium
ACCAACAGGTGGGAGCCGAAAAACTGTCCAACTTTACCCAGCTGTGTTGCTGGGCCCTCATGAATAAGATTGCCTGACGGGAGTTGGTTGCGTCCCATGCTGGCATAGGCGAACAGGGTAGCTGTACCACCCTCTATATCTATCCAGCTGTCGGCACGGGTGGCACCAGTATGCGCCGAGATGGCATAGAGTGTCTCTTTATGCTCAAGCAGATATTTGCCGATAGCGCGCAAGGTTGAGGCGCGCGATTGGAAATCCATCGCCAGTAGCGACTTGTGGCCAGAGGTTTTTGCAAAGTCCACGGCTCTGCCAAAGTCGAGCGTTTCCGAGTGCGTGTGAAAAACCGTTTCACCGGTAATCGCGCTCTTTAGTGCTTGATTGGCCGTTGAACCGATCCAGTCGCCGGCAATGAAACTCTGTAAAGTGGGGGTCGCTGACATTAATTTTGTCTCTTTTATCGTTATTGGGTCTGCTGGCGCTTTAGACTTCGTCAAAGTCCAGGACGACGCGATCGGTGAGTGGATATGACTGACAGGAGAGTACATAGCCAGCTTTCACCTCGTAGTCCTCCAGCCCGGTGCTGACATCCATCTCCACTTCGCCCTCTAACACCTTACATTTACAGGTTGAGCAGACGCCGGCTTTGCAGGAGAAGGGGAGCTCTGCACCATGCTCATTACCTGCATCGAGAAGATTCTGGCTGTTCTGCGCCAGCTCGAAGGTGCGGCGATGACCGTCGCGGATAACTTCAATCTCAGATATGTGTGTCTCTCGTTTTGCGGCTTCAGCGCGTTGGGCTTGTTTCGCCCCATCCACTTTTGTGCCGAAGAGCTCAAAATGGACCCGCTCCGCAGGTGTGCCTGCCTTGATCAGCTCATCACTAACGGTCTCGGTCATCTGCTGCGGACCGCAAATAAAGGCTGCGGTGAGGTTCTGCACGTCAATCCAGCGGCTAAAGAGCGCCTGGCACTTTTGTGCGTCAATATGACCGTTGTAAAGATCGATATCCTGCTGCTCTCGGCTAAAAACGAAGATCAGGTTCAGGCGCCCCATATGAGCATTCTTTAGATCCTCGAGCTGATCCTTAAACATGGTTGAGCCGGTCGCACGATTTCCGTAGAGCAGGGTAATGTTTGACTTGGGTTCCTGTGCAAGAATGGTTTTCACTTGCGACAGGATAGGGGTGATACCGCTACCGGCCGCTACCATCAGGTAGTTTCCCTGACGCTCGGGATCGATCTCTATGTAGAAGTGCCCGGTAGGCTCCATTACTTCTATTGATGTGCCCACATGTAACTGATCGTTGGCGTAGTTAGAGAAAACACCACCCACAACGCGTTTGATTGCGACGCGCAGTTCACCATCGTCGACACCGCTACAGATTGAGTAAGAGCGGCGTACCTCTTCGCCGTTGATTTCGGCCTTTAGCGTGAGGTTTTGTCCCTGATGGAAACGGTAGTTCTCACGCAGCTCAGCCGGAATAGCGAAGGCGATAGAGACAGAGTCACGGGTCTCTTTACGGCGGTCAGCGATACTCAGGTTATGGAAGTGGCTCATTCTTTAAAAACCTCGGATCATCGTCTAGATGCACTTGAAGTAGTCGAAGGGTTCAAGGCAGTCATTGCATTGGTAGAGTGCTTTGCAGGCTGTGGAGCCAAATTCAGTAATCTCTTTGGTATTGGTACTCGAGCAGAGCGGGCACTCGACTATTTTGTCTAGGCTCGGCTTGGCAGCGCTACCCACTGGCGGCGCAATGCCATAGGCCTTCAAACGTTCACGCCCGCGTTCGCTTATCCAGTCGGTGGTCCAGGCTGGCGCTAACTGCTGCTCTATCTGCACCTGGGTAAAACCGGCGTCAGTCAGCGCACTTAAAGCACTCTTTTCGATATGCTCTGTGGCAGGGCAACCCGAGTAGGTGGGTGTCAGCACCACTCGAAGCTGGCCGGCTCGCCACTCAACCTCACGTACGATACCCAAATCAGTCAGACTGATAACGGGCACCTCGGGGTCCATCACCAGATCGAGAACCTGCCAGGCGCGATCGATCTCTTTAGGATCACCCGCTGGCTGGTCGCTGGCGATCAGATCACCAGTTGGCATCGGGGTAGGCCCTAGGGAGGAACTGCATCTCCGCGAGAATATAGCCGAGACTCTCAGTGTGCAGACCTTCGCGACCGCTCAGGTAGTTGCGGGCAGCAGGCTCAGGTAGCGTCAGCGTCGCTTCGCTAAGCACCGCGCTTACGGTCTCGCTCCAGCGCTGGTGAAGAGTACTCGCACCAGGGATAATCTGCTGCGCTTCGAGTTCCGTGAGATACTCTGCAGGCATTGAAAACTCAAAGGTGAAGTGCCAGACCTGATCGATCGCCGCCTGCATGCGCTGGTGGCTCTCGTCGGTACCATCACCTAAGCGTTTGATCCACTCGCTTGAGCGGCGCAGATGGTAGGTCACCTCTTTCAGAGACTTGGCGGCTATGGCAGCAATACGTGCATCCGCAGAGTCACACAGGGACTGCAGCATGGCGTAGTGCCAGCTATCAAA
>JABXHP010000329.1 GCA_013373575.1 Oceanospirillaceae bacterium
TAGTACAACTAAAAGTGCTGAAAGCAGACCAACTCGTGAGCCTGACGCAACCACTTCGAATGAGGCAAGCGCCAGCGTCAAAAATACCAGAGTTTTCATCGGCCAATGTTGGCCCACAAAACCCGGGGTTACGGCCAAATAGAGTGCTACTGCAACGGTGGTAGACATCAAAGACGCCTGTAAATTCGGCTGCTGGAACATTCCCAACATGGTGTTGTTAGATATTGGTAACCACCCACGAAGAATAGGTTCCGGAAGCGACTGTACCAGACCAACAACTGCATGGAGCAGAAATCCAGCAAGAAGCAAATAGAGCATGCTGTCTACATCCCGTCGCTTAAATTGCAGCTGTAGTAGGCTGAACCAGAGAAACACTCCACCAATTAAAACGCCCAACCTTACAACCCACTCCCCTGGACGCTCCATTCCAGAGACGAAACCGCCAAAGATGATCAATAACGGCCAAATACCAATCATTAAAAAGTATTGAGGTATTACCCAGGTTTTTGTCGAGATTAGCGCAAAAAGACCGGTTCCCACCAACATAACTGCAGGCACCCAAATAACTGCATTGAAAGGTAAGCCTAACCCCTCTCCTCCAAGGTTATCCTGATAATAGAACGGAGTGATAAGAGATAGTAAGGTGAATAGAACGTACGCAACCTTGTGATGGTTAGCTAAATGCGGGGACACCCCTGTGTAAAACATTTCGAGCACTCGTTTAAAAATGTAGAGATAGACTAGCACACGAGTTGGCCAGTAACTGCCAACCTATTCAAAATCCAACCGTTCTAAATAGAGCTTGGTGTATCAGGCCAAAACGTTAACTTAACCTCGAATCGCTAGCGAGGCGGAGCCCCCGCTACTACGTATACTCTGCGGGAAACATATAAACCAACCATACCCAATGCAGTCAAACCGAATGCCTGCCAAGAGGGGTAGATAAACTGAACGGCAACAAGCACAAAACCAGCCGCTAGAACAAAGCTTTTAGAAATTAGAGATGAAATTGTGGCTGTACCGCGAGCCTCAAAATCCAAAATCTTAAGCTGTAAAACTAAACCACCTTGAGCACACAGATACCATATTTTCAAAACATCCGGCGCTAAATCGAGTCGTGGTAGAAGAAATAAAACTCCGGAGTAGCATAGGTAAATGGTTGCTAAAAAGGGGATCGTTTTATTGATCTGCAACTTTTTAAGGCCATTCGTTCTAAGCAACAAAAAGAGTGCTACCACAACCAGAACGAACGCTCTGAACTCAATACCCTCTATCAGGCTTGGCGTAACGACAAGTGTCACTGCCGTAAATACTCCTATGAGCCGATAACGAATATGCACCGAAGAAGCTGAACCTTGACTAATCGCGTAGTCCACTAGTAAAAGTGCAAGCGGATACACCAGCCCTACAAGCCATACTGAGTCGCCTATAAACACAAGCAGCCCAGTCAGCAGGCTCAACATAATGGCGACCAGCCGCCTTTGACCATCATCAACTCCGCTAGAGCTCATCAATAGTGTTAGGATCAAACTGAAAATGAGATTTCCCGCAGAATAACCCTTGAGGAATTCCGTTGCCTGGTGGTCGGATAGAAACGCAATTATCGCGACATTGACGATATTGACTGCAAGAAAAACAATAAAATTCAAAATATCCGAGCGCCCATCTAGCTAATGACTACTTTATTCTATCTCCGGCGCCAGCACCTAGAGCTGTTTTAATAATATACGTAAAGTATCTCCCCAAGCTCATTGAGCTAAGCATCCTAGCATCTGTCTCTGCAAGCTTCTGCGGTGTGGACATATCGATTTCCAGAATTTGAGCCAACCCTGTGATACCCGGGCGCGCGTCATAGACGCCCAGTTGACTTCTCGCCTCGATCAATTCGGTTTGATTGTACAGATTTGGGCGGGGTCCAACGAAACTCATACTCCCAAACCAGACATTTATCAGTTGGGGTAGTTCATCGAGCTTAGTGCGCCTTAAAAAACTACCAAACCGAGTAATTGAAGCCCGATCCGCCAAATGGGACGCAACAGAAGCGGTGTCTACTCGCATGGTTCTGAACTTTATAAGCGTGAATGGTTTTTGGTACCGGCCGACACGCGTTTGTATGAATATCGGTGAACCCGTGTCGAAAAGGCTAACAATGCAGATCACCAACATAATTGGCCAGGTAAACAATAACCCAACCGAAGCAAGTACAATGTCCAACAGGCGTATCATTTAGACTCCAGAAAAAGCTTCTCGAATTCTTCTAAGGCGTCGTATGGAGGGTACCACTTCAGCATTCGCTTTGTGTCCGTAATATCAACTTGTAACGATCCAAAAAGTCGTTCAGCCATTCTCTTGAGGCCTACCAGACGCAGCAGAAGCCCACATAAATTAACTGGCAGACAGATTAGTCTCGGACTGCGCCCAGCTGCAACTCGTAGATTAGCAATAAGTTCTGTAGTAGACAGGTCCTGATCATCACTCACTAGAAACGTTCGATTCGCGGCATTGGGATGAGTGAGACACACTGTCAATAAACTGGTTAAATTGTTAACCGACACTAATGAACGTCTATTAGATATACACCCAAATGGTAACGGCACTCGCGTTCGCGCGATGCGCATAAGCGTGGAAAAATTCCCCTTCACCCCAGATCCATACACTAGTGGAGGTCTTATTATCACGAGTTCCATATCAGACTCAGCACTGATCTCTTTGAGAGCTTTTTCAGCCTCCGTTTTTGACTGCCCATAGTCATCTTCCGGGGCTGGTTCATTGTCACTACGAAATGGTCGACTTGGAAAAGTCTGCTCACCATTAACTTTAATCGAACTGAGATAGATGAACCGCTTTACGCCAACCTGCACAGCTTGACGGGCTAAAGCAGTACTCCCATCCACATTTACAGACCTGTAAGCGGCTAATCCTTCGCCGGCTTGCTCACCCATAACATGAGCTCGAGCAGCTGCATGAATAACAACGTCAACACCGGAAAGTGCGGCTTCCCAATCAGTATCGCCGTCGATCTCACCTACAACCTCAATATGAGCGCCATTTGCTTCTCTTGATAACTCGGTTAACGCGAGGTCATTTCGGACTGCAGCGACCACTTCGAATGTTTTTTCGAGCATTAGACAAACATGTCGTCCAACAAATCCGTTAGCACCAGTCACTAATATGCGCATCCGAGTACTCTACTACACTCTCGGCGGAGCGCTTTCGCCCACATGTTGAGGCAAAACATCCAACTCAACAGCAGACGGCGAGTAGCCTACAACCGAATCGCGGAGCAGTCGACGACAGGCAACGCTGTCACCCGCTTCGATAGCAGCTATCGCCTCCAGCTTGATGCGTTCTAACTCTGCGCTATCTAGACGCTCCTCCGCCGCTTGCATGATTTTAGGGTGCACGGTACCACTGACATCGTCTCCAATCAGCAGCTCCTCATACAACTTCTCGCCAGGCCGCAGGCCTGTAAACTGGATCTCAATATCGCCAGTCGACTCAGTCTCCGATTTAACAGAAAAGCCCGAGAGGTGTATAAGTTTGGTAGCCAGATCAAAAATTAGAATAGGTTCGCCCATATCCAATACAAATACCTCTCCCCCTTTGGCCAATGCGCCAGCCTGAACCACAAGAGAGGCAGCTTCTGGAATCGTCATGAAATAACGAGTGACATTGGGGTGAGTAACAGTAACCGGGCCTCCTGCACGAATTTGCTCTTTGAACAGGGGGACAACCGAGCCAGAGGATCCCAACACGTTACCAAAACGGACAATTGAAAATGTCGTTTTTGTCTCGGCATGAGCCAGACCTTGCACAAATAATTCCGCCAGCCGCTTAGTGGCACCCATCACATTGGTTGGCCGAACGGCCTTATCAGTAGACACTAGCACGAAGCGTTCAATCTCAGCTCGATCGCACTCCTCAGCCACGGTAACAGTGCCTATCACGTTGTTGTTCAACCCCTGAACAGCATTGTGCTCAACCAGCGGCACATGTTTGTAAGCTGCAGCATGGTAAGCCGTGTTAATACGGTACTCGTGCAGAACTGTTCGTACGCGTTTGCGATCAAGTATCGAGCCGAGAATTGCAACAACTTTAGTTTCAAGACCACTTTCGGCAACAAGAGCGGATAGCTGACGCTCAACTGTATACAACGCAAATTCTGACTGTTCATAAAGCACTAGAGTCGACGCGCCACTCATTACGGCTTGTTTTGCGAGCACCGAACCAATTGATCCGCCCGCCCCTGTAACGAAAACATTCTTGGATCTAATACTCATAGTCAACAGATCGGAATCAGGCGCCACGGTATCGCGGCCCAGCATATCTTCAATACTGACGTCTCGGATTGCATTTTTCGAGGAATCATCCAAAAACTCTTCACCAAATGGTAACACCTTAATGGCGACTTGATAGGGCTCGAGCCTTTTCAGGAGTTGATTGCGCTTCGCTGGCGTTAGTGAGGGTATCGCAATGATAATCGCATAAACTTCAAAAGACTCCAACAAACGATCTAACTGTTCAAAAGGCAGTACAGTAAATCCATAGATTATCTTGTTCCACTTTTCACTATCATCATCAATAAAACAGATAGGTATGTACTCACTACCCCCCGATAGCCGGTTGACGAGATTAACGCCAGCCTGGCCCGCTCCGCAGATTATTACAGGCTTCGCCTGCGAAGCACTCAGATTCGGTTTATTTGAGGCCAGATAAATCCCTCGAATAAAAAGTCGCCCACCAAGGGCAAAAATCAAAAACAGCGCTGCGAAGATAATAGGCACAGTTCTGGAAAAAGGAATTTCAGAGGGACCCGCATAAATCCATCCAAGAAAATAGATAACCAATACTATGAATAGCAAATTGATCATCACGATCTTAAAGTTTGAAACATGTAAAAAGCGGATGACGACTAGATAAAAACCCGCTCGGTATAGGAGTGCGACTGAAATAGGTGGGATGACAACAAAAAGGATAATATTTGCTTTGATGATACTTGCCGGCCAAAAGTCCGACAATCTGAGTACAAACGCCAAATATAGCGCCAAAAAGACGCAGAAATAGTCATAACCCACTATCGTCAGCAATTTTGTTCGACGTGGAAGAGTTAGTAGCTTCGCAACAAACGCAGACCTTAAAGCCTCACGACTATCGTGAATTATCAAGACACATCCTCACGGGTTGAACGTCCGACGGCGATTTGCGAGAGCATCAGACCGATCCAAATCCACATCCATGCATTCATCCAACTGCCGAAAAAATTATTGTGCGTATTAAACGGGAAAACCACTGCCCAAACCGCAACGATCAGGCCAAAGGCACTGGCATCCGAGTGTTTTAGAGTACGCAGAGTCAACCCAGCCAACAGCATATAGAACGCGACTAATCCGATCAGACCCACAAGCCCAGTCCCGGCCCAAGCATCAAAAAAGAACTGGTGCGCATGCGAGGCGCCCTGCTGAGGAAACTTAGCATCTCCTTGCGTGTCCGAGATAAATAGCGAGGGCCCATCGACAACCATCGGATGTGCGTACCTGAAATTATCTGCCCCTACACCCGTTAGCGGATGAATTAACCCGACATTGAACGCATCGTACCAAATACTCAACCGTCCACTCAGCGCCAAGTCTAACTGCTCATAATCCATTGTCTTGAGGGCTGCTATGATAGACTCATACTTAACTAAACCGCCGTTGTAACTCATCAGTGCGTACCCGACAAATACAAAGACAGCACCTCCAACCAGCGGAAGAGTAAGATAACTAAGTCGTGTTTTCTTAACGTAAAATATCCATACGAATAGGCTAAATAGGGTTAATAAAGGTGATAAAAGGGCCGCACGGTTACCACTCAAAAAACAGAGGGAGGAGATTAAAACAAACAACGTAGCTGCAAGCTTATACCGGCCTTGATGTATGTAGGAGTACACCAAAAACGGCAAAATGGGCGTACAAATAATTCCCAACATCAAACTACCACTGAAGGAGTGTGAAAAAACGCCTTGATTGTATACTTCTCGTCCTCCAAACGGATTCCAAGAAGGGTCAGCAAATTGAATAGCAACCGTGATCGACCAAGCCGCCACTACGAGGGCAAGAGCGTTTACAAATCCTGATTTGGGATTTAAGTGCATAGAAATTACTGCACCTATCAGCACGTACAATGGGTACGTAGCTACGAACTTAGCCGTCCTAGGCACATCTATACTCGTAAACAGAGAAAACGCCGCCGGTGCGAAAAAGCACAAGCCCGCCGTTGCAACCCAAAATAGCGTCTGTTTCTGGCCATGTTTCAGCGTATCACGTGTAGAAACAAGTTTGATAAGACCAATGACAAGAAGAACTACCAACGGCAACCAATATGTCCGCCCAAATGGTTGAAGTATAAAAAATGCTATGAGCAACGGAGCCATAAACCGCTCTGCGCCGGTTTTAAATGCGTTACTCATGCAATTGGATACCACCCTTTTTTCTCATCGTTATATTGTTTGATTACTTTAGCGGGAACACCCACCGCTATTGAATTCGGCGGGATATCAGTTGTCACCACACTACCCGCGCCTATCACGGAACCAGCCCCTATGGTAACACCAGAGAGCACTGAAACTCTCTCTCCCAACCAACAGCGGTCGCCGATGATCACAGGTTTAGCGATTAGTTCTCTGCTATTTGGTGCTATATCTGGCGAGGACCCTCCGGCCCCATAGGCCCCATGACTATGGTCCGACACAAAAACACCGCTAGCGATCAAAACGTCATCACCTATATTCACCCGGTTTATACATGCAACGTGTAAATCGGCATTCGTGAAGCATCGTTTACCAATTTGAATACGTCCAGACGAGCTGCGCACCTCTAACTTCAATCCCCTATCGGCATTGAACCCCTCACCGATCAAAATTTCACCTTCTGAACGAATATAGAACGGCCAACGAACCAAACGAGCTTTTTTAAATCTAATCTTTGTTAGCATTAGGTCACGCACTAAGCGCAGGAGGCCGATGAGACCCAGCCCACAAATAGCACTGAGTAATTCTGATACTGTGCGCGGGTTGTTCTCTGACATCATCTTACACTTGTGCGCCCGAAAATTTCTGATAGCTGCAGGGGCTTCAAACCTATCAACGCTGCTATTAAAACAACGGTTACAAATGGATAGGCATAGCGAGTGTAGCCAGTGAACCCAGGTGCTATCAGTGCGAAAACAGCAAGACCTAGATAAATCAAACCGATAAGTTCCCAATTGACCTTTCGACGTAATGTCCATAAGCCTAGCAAAGTTGTAAATCCAATCAGTGCGATAGGGAAGAACAACGGCGCCGGACTGATAAAGATAAAAAACCCCGAAAGAAGAAAAAGTGGCCAGACGAGCGCTCGTATCCAATCTCCTAGCATATTGAACTCTCGAAACGTAGGCACCTGATCATATTCTTGAAAGACAAACTGCAGAGTGTTCCCTTTCGTGAGTACACTCATAAGAGTACTCCAGTAACCCGGGAAAAACAGATATAAACTTAAAAGCGCTAGAAAAGCAGTAGCTAAGAGATACTTTGCTCTAAACGAAAAAACGATGTAAACGAGCCCTCTGGGTGAGAAGAGAATCATAGGTAACGACCAGAGGGCACCACCACGCCAAAATAGTGCCAGGGTTGCAAAAAACTGTATGTAACTGTCTTTGAGCAGATGAATTCCTAAATGGTAGCGATACGGGGCAAAAGCAATAAGCAAAACAGTAATCAAACCTAACAGTGGTAGCTGGCGGGAAAAGATTGCTTGCAGTAGCAAGGCCGTTGAACCTGCAACCATAAGCGCATTAAGCAAGATCGCTCCATGCTCACCCACCAGGTCAACGACACAATACATGGCGTTCCCGGGGAGCGAAAGGAGTCCTCTTGATTGGATATCTGCACATTGCTGCTCTGACAACTCAGCATAGGTTGCGGAGTCTATGTGCGTGCGTTTGTCGATACCGACACTCATCTCAACAAAATGCAGCAAAGCAAGTGCTGCTAGTGAAAAGAGCAAATAGAAGGCAAAAGCTCTACCCAGTGCTCTCTTCTGAAAACCGCGTATCTGTATGGCTAAATCGTCGATAAAACTTGCGAATTTCATTGGTGGCTCAATCCTTCTGCTGGTCCAGCGATTCAACAGCCTTGATGTAGCGTTGCATCACTTCATGCCATGTATAGTTCTGACTAGCGTATTCCAAAAGCTTATCACCCCGATCCTGAAGCCCGCCTTGTTCGAACTCGTCGATTATCTCCAGCAAGGTATTCACATCGCCGTAATAATGGGCCAAATCATTAGTAGTGGCGCGATTATAGTCAACATCGAACGCCGCAACGTTCAATCCCAGACACATCGCTTCGACTAGGGAGGGGTTAGTACCCCCTACCGAATGGCCGTGGATGTAGAGACCAGCATTCGATCTTATCGAGTCCAAAGCATTTTGATCGTAAATTGGGTTGAGCAAAAGTATATTTTTAACGAGCTGATACTTCTGTTTTATCGCCCTTCCGTACTCACTTGAATCAAAGTTGCCTACTAATACGAACTGAGCGGAGGACTTAGAGAACGCCTCGAGTATCAAGTCGATGTTATTTTCAGGAACAATACGACACACTTTGAAGGCATACTTACCAGCCTCAAGACCGGCTTCACTAAGTGCTCTGCTCCCGTCTACCTTTTTTACATGATCTCCGCCGTAGGCGATGGTGATAGGCGACAGACTGTATTTTTTTCGCACGTACTCTGACAATACTTCACTATCAGTGACGACTTTGTCAGCAAACTTCACACCCACATATTCGGATAGCCAAAGAAAAGTCTTAATCAACCCGTTCCATTTCCCACGCTTCCATTCAGCACCATCGATATTAAGAACATGTTTTTGGCCCAACGCTGAAAACAGTGGTATGGCGATAGCACCGGAAGTTCCCAGCATTATAACGAAGTCACATTCTCGCCAAGCTAGATACAGCGAGTAGATGTCATAAGGAATACTCTGCCAGCCATTCGCATCAAGAGGTAACGACCTAACCAAAGCATTGTTATGAATTGATCGATCGTTGGGGTTTGTATGCTTGGTGCAATACACAACAAATTCATAATTCTCGAGCTCGAGCAGCGTAAAGTGTTCTACGATTTGATCCCACCCGCCATAGCTGGCGGGTACTCCATTGGCACCAACAATAGCAATACGCTTCTTTTTCAGTGACTCCAAAAAACACACCTCAACAAGAACTGGGAAATTCACTGCGCTCGCAACAGCAGCTCTTAAACGACGCCTATCCAAGAACAAAAGGTTCGTTCGCTTTAGGCGGGGCAAGAGTTTAACAGATATCCGTGGCCTAGATAGTGACGCAAAGCCTCATTTACAAAGATCAAATGAATTCAGCGATTCATACCGGAGAAGCATTAAGATAGAAAAGAGCCTCAGCAACGCAACGGCTTTAGCCAGCTCTCAGTTCTGAACCGCAGCCTGACTTCTACAAAGAAGCAACGTGCCCAGCCAAGGGACCTACACGTTATCTTAATTAATCTTAACGTAAACTTGTTAATGGGCTGCAGGCCATACAGAACGGGGGCTGCACCCGAACAATCACTACTTCAACTTTGCCAATTGGCAATCAAACACTGGCAAGGCCCTAGTATTGTAGACACCTGTTAGCGTTACAATAACGCCTAACAAGAGGTGATCACCAATGAGTGCAAAACGTTACACCGAAGAGTTCAAAATCGAAGCTTCAAAACAA
>JABXHP010000418.1 GCA_013373575.1 Oceanospirillaceae bacterium
GAGCTGCTCATTATTGTTGAATCACTCCTACAAAACTTCGATAACGAGAGCGCCGCTGACTTAGCCGACCTCTTCGCTAAGCGCTTGGCCGCACAACCCGAGCAACTTGACCTCCTGCTGGTGCAGGCAAAGCTGTTGCGCTACCTCGATCGCAATTCAGAAGCACTGACTCTGCTCAATTCTGGCCTCAAAATAGAGCCATTCCAGCCCGATCTCAGTGTCGAGAAGGCGCAAATCATCCGCCAGGATGATCCTAATAAAGCCCTCTCGTTAATTGAAGCGGCTCTGGCAACCAACCGCGACCACCGCCAGCTGCGCGCCGTGCATATACAGCTGCTGCTGCAGCTGAAACCTGATTCCGTTGGCGAAGCGGTAGAGAGAGCTATTACTCAGGCCGAGCGCGATCCGCAGCTGATCTACTACTACGCCCTGCTGTTGATGGAGAATGGTCAACCTCTGTTGAGCCGTGACCTTTTCAATGACCTCCTGGGGTCGGACCCTGAGAGAACTGAGCTCTATCTCTATTTGGGACTGGTTGAAAAGGAACTGGGGAATAACGCAGCCGCACTGGCCGCCTATGAGAAAGTTGAATCGGGAGATGCACTACTTAACGCAATTAGCCAAACACTCGAACTTCTTGATGCAGAGGTCGATTTTGAGCGCGCTAAAGCAGCCGCAGAGACTGCTGAGCAGCGCGATCTAGACCGCTCCAGCCAAGTGAGTGTTATCTTTGCGCGCTGGGCGGCGGATGGCGGTCAACTAGATGCAGCACTGGCATTTTTGGCACAACGCATAGCCGAGAACCCCAACGACGTCACCCTACTCTATACGCGCGCCCTGCTGATTGAACCTGTGGACACACAGCAGATGCTTGATGACTTAGAGCGCGCCTACGCGCTCAATCCCGATAACGCCGGCACGCAGAATGCGCTGGGCTACTCGCTGCTGGAGCACACCAATGAGTACCAGCGAGCCTATGAACTAATTGAGCAAGCTCTCGCGGTGAATCCGGATGACCCGGCCTACCTCGACTCTATGGGTTGGGCACTGCATAAGCTGGGTCGTAATGCCGATGCGCTTGAGTACCTAGATAGAGCTTACGAGTTGATGCAGGACCCAGAGGTCGCTTCTCACCTAATCATCGTGCTAAGCGAGTTGGGCGAACGTCAGCGGGCAGAGGCGATACTGCAGCAGCAACTTAATGACAATCCCGGGAATGCCGATATTGAGGAGGCTCAACGTTGGTTAGAGCGCTAGGATTTTTCCTGCTTCTAGTTCTTACTGGATGCGCAAGCTACACCCAAGCACCGCCAGACACGGGAGTGACCCTGCCGCCCTCTAATGAGTTCACAGCTGAAGGCAAAATAGGTGTGCGCAGCCAAGAGGTGAACGAGACCGCGCGCTTTGTCTGGATTCAGCAGGGACCGGATTACGAGATTGAGCTGCTCGACCCATTCGGGCGCAGAGTGATGAATCTGATGGGTGAGACGGGACAGGTCGTCTTGCGCTCGAAATCTAACCCTAAGCCACAGGTCGCCACGACGCCTGAGGAGCTGATGCAGAAGCTATTAGGCTGGCAGATCCCGGTGGCACCCGCGCGTTTCTGGCTGCAGGGGCACCCAGCCGCCGGAGTGAAGTTTACTCAACTCGAGAAAAACCGCTTTGAACAACTGGGTTGGACTGTAGATATTCTTGATCTACAGCAGCTCGACTCAAGCGGTAGTGTTCCGCGTAAGGTGCGCCTGACTCATACAGATCTACAACTCACCCTCATAATTTCCAAGTGGACCTTCACCAACTAGAGAACCCAGCATCACTCACTGCCGTCATAAGCAGTGCTGAGGCGGAACCAAGTTGTGCACAGCCCCACAATAATCGACGCTCACTGTTTAAGATCTGACTGCTCCTGGACAAATTATGAACAATTAGGGGTTGATTTAAGCACTCGCTAATTTACAATACCGCCCTCCTGAGACAAGGTGGGAAGCCACTAGGTATTACAGGGGTATAGCCAAGTTGGTAAGGCACTGGATTCTGATTCCAGCATTCGTAGGTTCGAGTCCTGCTACCCCTGCCATTTATTATGACAAACCGCCGATCTAACGCCTCATTACTCCCAACTGACGAATACGAGAAGGTGCTCTCTGTGTCCAAGATGATGGTATTTACCGGAAACGCGAATCCGGAACTGGCCGAAAAGGTTGTTGAGCGTCTCGACATCCCAATGGGCAAAGCTAACTGTACTCGTTTCAGCGATGGTGAAGTGAGCGTTGAGATTCAGGAGAACGTCCGCGGCAAGGACGTCTTTATTATTCAGTCGACCTGCGCACCTACAAACGACAACCTTATGGAGCTGGTTGTATTTGTTGATGCTATGCGCCGTGCATCTGCGACACGTATCACAGCGGTTATACCGTACTTCGGCTACGCCCGTCAGGATCGCCGCCCCCGTTCAGCACGTGTACCTATTAGCGCGAAGGTTGTGGCCACTATGCTCTCTACCTGCGGTGTTGACCGCGTGCTCACTGTAGACCTTCACGCTGACCAGATTCAGGGCTTCTTCGATATCCCAGTAGACAACGTCTACGGTTCCCCGGTTCTACTGGACGATATCGTTGATCAGAACTACGACGACATCGTAATTGTATCTCCAGATGTTGGTGGTGTGGTACGTGCTCGCGCAGTAGCAAAACAGCTCGACACCGACCTGGCGATTATCGACAAGCGTCGTGAGCGCGCCAACGAATCTCAGGTGATGAACCTGATCGGTGACGTAGAGGGCCGCACCTGCCTGCTTGTTGACGATATGTGTGACACCGCTGGCACCCTTTGTAAAGCGGCGAAAGCGCTCAAAGAGAACGGCGCTAAACGCGTTATCTCTTATGTAACGCACCCAGTACTTTCAGGTCCAGCGATCGATAACATCACTAATTCCGATCTCGATGAGATGGTGGTAACCGACACTATCCCATTGAGTGACGCAGCCAAGAAATGTGGTAAAATCCGCCAGCTTTCGTTGGCCCCCATGTTGGCTGAAGCGGTTCGCCGCGTTTGTAACGAAGAATCTATTAGCGCTATGTTCCGCTAGGAACGAGCTCTGTAGGCTGGTGTGAACCAGCAAAATGGTCCCATAAAGGGAAACCAAAGCTGTATACGCCTGGTCGCGGGGGTATGCAGTTTTTAACTTTATATAGGTAACAAAATGTCTAACTTTACTCTTACTGTAGAAGCCCGCGAAGATCAGGGGAAAGGTGCGAGCCGCCGCCTGCGTCGCGCTGGTCAGGTTCCAGCAATCGTTTACGGTTCTGCTGAGCCACTGAACATCGCTCTGAATGCAAACGAGCTGTCTAAAGTTCTAAATAACGATGCGTTCTTCTCTTCACCAATCACCCTACAAGGTGCTGGCGAAGCGCAGACTGTAATCATCAAAGATCTGCAGCGCCACCCAGCTAAGCCGGTTATTCTGCACGCTGACTTCCAGCGCATCGACGAAAGCAAGAAGATCAAGATCCGTGTTCCTCTGCAGTTCGTTAACTTCGAGCGTTCATCTGCAGCTAAAGCGTCAGGCAAGTTCGCTGCTGAAGCTGCGGTTGTTGAAGTAACCTGTCTGCCAAAAGATCTGCCTGAAGCTGTTCAGTGTGACCTCTCTTCTATCGAAATGGGTCAGATCGCTCACCTTTCAGACATCACTCTGCCTGAAGGTGTTGAGATTGTTGCACTGCGTCGCGGCGAAGACCACGACCAGGGTATCGGCTACTGCTACGCTCCACGTGGCGCGCGCGCTTCTAAGTAACGCCGCGTAACGAGGCGCTGGCGTTATGGATCGGATCAGTCTGATTGTTGGCCTGGGTAACCCCGGCGCCGAGTACGACAAAACCCGCCATAACGCTGGTGCCGAATTTGTTGAGCAGCTTGCTGCTCAACATAACTCCCCCCTCAAAGCTGAAAGCAAATACTTCGGCTTACACAGTAAAATTCATATCGATGGGCAACCTGTACACCTCCTGGTGCCTACTACCTTTATGAATCGCAGCGGCAAATCGGTCGCAGCACTGGCTAACTTTTTTAAAATTGAACCCCAAGAGATATTGGTCGCTCACGATGAGCTCGATATTGCGCCGGGAGTTGCACGCCTGAAAAAAGGCGGCGGTCACGGTGGCCACAACGGTCTGCGGGACATCATTGCCTCACTTGGCAATAACAAAGATTTTTATCGTCTGCGTATCGGTATTGGCCATCCAGGCAATGCCAAACTGGTTGCAAACTTCGTGCTCCAGCGTGCGCCGCTGTCTGAGCGCAACCAGACACAGCAGGCGATTGATGAGTCGCTGCGCCATATCACCACAGCTATCAAAGGTGATTGGCCCAGAGCGATGAACCACTTACACACATTCAAAGCGCTAGCTTAATAGATAGTTTAATAGGACAGACCCATGGGTTTTAAATGCGGAATCGTTGGCCTACCCAACGTAGGTAAATCAACACTCTTCAACGCGCTGACAAAAGCGGGAATCGATGCGGAGAACTTTCCCTTCTGTACCATCGAGCCAAACTCAGGTGTCGTTCCTATGCCGGACCCACGCCTAAATGCACTGGCCGAGATTGTTAAGCCTGAGCGAATCGTGCCAACAACCATGGAGTTTGTTGATATCGCAGGTCTAGTTGCCGGCGCCTCCCGCGGTGAAGGTCTGGGCAACAAGTTCTTGGCTAACATCCGTGAAACCGATGCAATCGCCCACGTGGTTCGCTGTTTTGAAGATGAGAATGTCATCCACGTCGCTAACCGCATTCACCCGCTTGAGGATATCGAAACGATCGACCTAGAACTGGCGATGGCGGATCTAGAGTCTTGTGAGAAGCAGTTGCAGCGTGTTCAGCGCAGCGCTAAAGGTGGTGACAAAGAGTCAGTAAAGCAAAAAGAGTTGCTTGAGAAACTGATCCCCCACCTCTCTGAAGGGCATGCTGTGCGTGGTCTTGAGCTTAGCGAAGACGAGCAGAAAACTGCTAAGGGCTTCCACCTGCTGACGACTAAACCGACCATGTACATCGCCAACGTCGCGGAAGATGGTTTTGAGAATAACCCTCACCTTGATGCTGTACGCGAGTATGCCGCGAAAGAGGGTGCCGAGGTTGTGGCCATCTGCAACAAGCTCGAGTCTGAGATCTCTGAACTAGAAGATGACGAGAAGCTCGAGTTCCTGCAAGAGATGGGTATGGAAGAACCCGGCCTAGACCGCGTGATCCGTGCTGGTTACCAGCTTCTAGGACTGCAGACTTACTTCACTGCAGGTGTTAAAGAGGTTCGCGCTTGGACTGTTAAGATTGGCGCCACTGCTCCACAGGCTGCCGGCGTGATCCATACCGACTTCGAAAAAGGCTTCATCCGCGCTGAGACAATCAGCTATGACGATTATATTCAGCACAAAGGTGAGCAGGGCGCTAAAGCTGCCGGTCGCGCTCGCCTTGAGGGGAAAGAGTACATCGTCAAAGATGGTGATGTTATCCACTTCCGTTTCAACGTTTAAAACGCTTTGAAGCAGCGAAAATTGTTCAATTTTTAAGCAGGTTTCATGCATCTAGAGACGCCCGTTCAGACTCACTGCTTTGAGCGGGCGTTTTGCTTTCAAAATTGTAAATTTTCCTTTGATTTCTATTGACATAGGTAGCCCCAAAAGGAATAATTTGCGGCCTTGAAAGCACGGCAATGTAGCTCAGTTGGTTAGAGCAACGCATTCATAATGCGTGGGTCACAGGTTCGAATCCCGTCATTGCCACCA
>JABXHP010000227.1 GCA_013373575.1 Oceanospirillaceae bacterium
GGTGGCTGTAGCTCAGTTGGTAGAGCCCCGGATTGTGATTCCGGTGGTCGTGGGTTCGAGCCCCATCAGCCACCCCAATAGCTCCCCTTTTACGATCTCCCAACTTCTCTTTCACCCTTGCAAATAAGCTGGTTTCTCTGTGCTTGTTTACTTGACTATTGTGTCCCCATCACGGAAAATTTCGCGCTTGTATTTTTGACCTCTGTAGTCGCTGCTCGGCATTTGCGTCGAGCTGATCAAGGATTAGAGCAGGGGTTTCCAATAAAACTGATGTACAAAATTGATGAGGATTTCCATGCAGGTTTCTGTTGAAGCGACTTCAGGCCTCGAGCGCCAACTGACTGTTACAGTTCCAGCTGAGCGTATCGATAACGATGTAAATAAGCAGGTCGCACAGCAGGCGCGCACCCGTCGAATGGATGGCTTCCGTCCTGGTAAGGTTCCGCCAAAAGTGATTAAGCGTATGTACGGTGAAGCGATCCGCTACGACGTGCTGAACCGGGTAGTTCAGGAGAGCTTCTTTGAAGCGGTTCAGGAGCAGTCGCTGCAGCCAGCTGGCACTCCTAGCATCGAATTCAAGAATGACAAAGAGGGTGAAGACTTCTCTTTCACGGCTACTTTTGAAATCTACCCAGAGATCGAGCTGAAAGATCTGAGCGGCGTTGAGATCGAAAAGCAGTCAGCTGAGATCAAAACAGCGGACATCGCTAAAATGATCGAGACTCTACAGAAGCAGCAGTCTAGCTGGAAAGAGACCAAAGGCATGGCCAAAGATGGCTTCAAAGTGAACATCGACTTTGAAGGCTTCGTTGATGGTGAAGCGTTTGAAGGCGGTAAGGCTGAAGGTCAGGACCTGGTTCTAGGATCTGGTCAGATGATTCCGGGCTTTGAAGCGGGTATTGAAGGCCACAAGAAGGGCGAAGAGTTCGATATCGAAGTGACTTTCCCAGAAGAGTATCAGGCTGAAAACCTTAAAGGTAAGCAGGCTACCTTCAAGATCAAGCTTAACAGTGTTGAGAAGCCAGAGCTGCCAGAGCTAAACGAAGAGTTCTTCGCTAAATTCGGTGTTGAAGCTGCTGATCAGGCTGCTTTCGAAGAGGAAGTTAGCAAGAACATGGCGCGTGAAATGAACCAGGCGCTGAAGAACAAGCTGAAAACTCAGGTGTTCGATGCACTGATCGCTGCCAACGAAATTGACGTACCTTCTGCATTAGTAGAAGACGAAGTCAAGAACCTAGCTCAGCAGGCTGTTCAACAGTTTGGTGGCAACGCTCAAATCGATCCTTCAACGCTACCTAAAGAGTTGTTCGAAGATCAGGCTAAGCGTCGTGTACTTATTGGCTTGCTGGTACAGGAAGTTATCAAAGCTAATGAACTCCAGCCTGACGACGCTCGCGTAGATGCGATGCTGGCTGAAGTTGCTGATAGCTACCAGGACCCGCAGGAAGTTATTGAGTACTACAAGTCGAACCAAGAGATGCTAAATCAGGTTCGTAGTCTGGTTCTTGAAGAGCAGGTCGTTGACCAGTTGCTATCTTCTGCTAAGGTGAACGAAGTAGAAGTCAGCTACGAAGACGCTATCAAGCCAGCACAGGCTGGAGGTGCTGCTGAGTAATTCAGCCCCTCACTTGTGATGTACTGAGAACGGCAGTTGGCTTTGGCGAACTGTCGTTTTTTATTTTCTCGAGCCGAGATAAGGAAAGAATTGAATGACCGATATCTTTACAGGACGTTCTGATGATGTAGTGAACTCAGGTCTGGTACCTATGGTAGTGGAGCAGAGTTCGCGCGGTGAGCGCGCTTATGATATCTACTCACGCCTGTTAAAAGAGCGTGTAATCTTTTTGGTGGGTCCTGTAGAGACTCACATGGCGAACCTTATTGTTGCGCAGCTGCTCTTCTTGGAAGCGGAAAATCCGGATAAGGATATACATCTCTATATCAACTCACCGGGCGGCTCAGTGTCAGCGGGTCTGGCAATTTACGATACTATGCAATTTATCAAGCCCGATGTTAGCACTATGGTGCTGGGTCAGGCTGCGAGCATGGGTTCGTTCCTTGCGATGGCGGGCGCCAAAGATAAACGTTTCCTGTTGCCAGAGTCACGCACCATGATCCACCGTGTTAGTTCAGGTACGCCGGGTACCAGCGGCTCTATTCATGTGCAGGAGCTCGAGTTTGAAGATGCTCGCCGCCACATGGAGGAGGCTAAGCGTCTAAACGAGCGTCTTACTGAGATCTATGCAGAGCGGACTGGAAAGAGTCTAGATGAGCTGCACGAGATTATGAAACATGACACTTTCTTGTCAGCCGAGCAGGCTGTAGAGTTTGGGTTAGCTGATAAAGTGTTGACGAACCGCCAAGCGGGTTGATTTTAGTACCGCTCCCATCGATTTTAGGGGGTGGAAATGAGGAAGGTAAATGTCTGACGAAAACAAGGGCCAGGGCGACAGCAAGCTCTACTGCTCTTTCTGTGGCAAGAGTCAGGACGAGGTCCGTAAACTTATCGCGGGTCCTTCGGTGTTTATCTGTGATGAGTGTGTCGATCTTTGCAATGACATCATCACAGAAGAGATTCAAGAGGCTGAAGAGGTTTCAGACGAGGATCGTCTGCCGACCCCTGCAGAGATCAAAGAGAATCTCGATGAGTATGTAATTGGACAGTTGCGTGCCAAAAAGGTGCTGGCGGTAGCGGTGTATAACCACTACAAGCGCCTGCGCTACAAAGGGCGTGACAAAGATGCTGTTGAGCTAGGAAAGTCAAATATCCTGCTGATCGGACCTACGGGCTCAGGTAAAACGCTGCTAGCACAGACCTTGGCGCGTATGCTGAATGTCCCCTTCACCATGGCAGACGCCACCACACTGACCGAAGCGGGCTATGTGGGTGAAGATGTTGAGAATATCATTCAGAAGTTGCTGCAGAAGTGTGATTATGATGTAGAGAAGGCTCAGCTAGGTATTGTCTACATCGATGAGATCGACAAGATCTCACGCAAGTCTGATAACCCATCAATTACCCGTGATGTGTCGGGTGAGGGTGTACAGCAGGCGTTGTTGAAGCTGATTGAGGGTACGGTTGCATCTGTACCACCACAGGGTGGCCGTAAGCATCCACAGCAGGAGTTTCTGCAGGTCGACACCTCTAACATCTTATTCATTGTTGGTGGTGCGTTTGCCGGTCTTGAGAAGGTTATCGCTGAGCGCAGTGAAAAGAGCTCTATCGGATTCAGTGCCACTGTACGTAGCAAGGATGACGATAAAGGTTCAGCGCGTCTGCAGGAAGTTGAAGCAGAAGATCTGGTTAAGTTCGGTCTGATTCCGGAATTCATTGGGCGTCTGCCGATGATCGCCACGCTCACTGAGCTCGATCAAGATGCGCTAATCCAGATCCTGACTGAGCCGAAAAACAGCTTGGTTAAGCAGTACAAAGCGCTGTTTGAGATGGAGGGGGCTGACGTCGAGTTCCGTGAGGATGCATTGATTGCTGTGGCTGAGAGAGCGCTAGAGCGCAAAACCGGTGCACGAGGTCTTCGCTCGATTTTAGAGGCGACTTTACTCGAGATCATGTACGAACTGCCATCGCTCGAGGCGGTATCCAAGGTTGTGATAGACCGTGGCGTAATCGAGGGTACTTCGGAGCCTATCTTGATCTACGAAAAGCAGGAGATGGCGAAAGCCTCGCCTAACGCCTAATGGGCACTCTAAAAAATCCCGCCTTGGCGGGATTTTTTTGCTAGCTCCTGTAGCACTGATAATCGCGCCTTGTACGCGTTACGCTGAGAATTCGTGGCTAAAGCCAGCGCCTACAAATCTTCGACAATCCACTTTTAGGGGCATAGAATCCTGCGCGACTCCAGCGCGACCACTGAGCTTAGGTCTCTCTCAACAGGTGCAAACTACTCGTGATCGCGGGTGAACACCCAGGTATCAGTCTCTGACATCGCCTCATTAAAAACGTAACCCTCGTAGTCGAACGCCTTTAGTTGTTCGGGCGTCTCAATTCGCTGGTCGATAATGTAGCGAGCCATAAGCCCACGTGCTTTCTTCGCCCAGAAGCTGATGATCTTGTACTGGCCGTCCTTCTGATCCTTAAATACAGGAGTGATGAGGCGGCCATTGAGACGCTTGGGCTGTACAGATTTAAAGTACTCGTTAGACGCCAGGTTGATCACCACGTCATCACTGCCCAACTCGGTATTAAGCCTGTCAGTAATGCTAGCTCCCCAGTAGGCGTAAAGCGTCTTACCCTTGTCGGTTTCAAGGCTTGTTCCCATCTCGAGTCGGTAGGGTTGCATCAGATCCAGCGGCTTTAGCAAACCATAAAGGCCGGATAGAATACGTAGATGGTTTTGCGCAAACGCTAGATCGTTTTCTGACAGTGACTCTGCATCCAGTCCTGTATAGACGTCACCCTTAAACGCCAGCAGTGCAGGGCGCGCGTTCTGCGTGTTGTGTTCGCGGCTCCAGCTCTGGTAACGCGCTACATTGAGAGAGGCGAGTTTGTCACTGAGCTTCATCAGTTTAGCGATATCCTGCGGAGCAAATTGGCGCAAGCGATCGATGAGTGGCTGTGCCTGCTCAGTAAACTCAGGCTGTGAGCCTGTCTCAGTTGTTAGTGGCGTTTCGTAATCTAGGGTTTTAGCGGGGGATAGCAGTACTAACATCGGCCTCGTATCTCTGGTCATTAACCCGTATAGGGTAATGCTTTACGCGAGGAGACAGAAGTAGATCAGTAGGATTAGTGCTCAGCTCGCTCGACGAAGCTGCACCACTCGTACAAGTGTTGCCCCCATTGAGCCCAGCATAATACAGGCCGCCATGGCAGTCTGAGATTCAATCTTTGTCAACGTGATCATTGCACCTGCGAATAGCAGCCCGATGGCGAGACAGATAAATGCCATTACCAGTGAATGGACTACTGAGAGAGCCTCGAAACGCTTCAGATGAGCGATAAACACAGCAGCCGGAAGTGCAAAGGCACAAAGGGTGATGATAGATGCGAGACTGTTTTCCATCTTAGACTCCGGGGCTCTTGTAATTGTTATTGTTATAACCGCAGTATACGCAGGGAATTGCTCCACTTTCTACTCTAATAAAGTGCAACTTTGGTGGATATTCGCGCCTGCGCAAGTTTGTGACCTGGTCTCGCAAAAGTGTAGAATACGGCCAAATTTTTACAGTCTTACAGAGAGCAAGAATGAGTACCCGACGCGTTTTAACCGGCATAACCACCACAGGTACACCTCACATCGGTAACTACCTGGGAGCTATAAAACCCGCCATTGAGGCGAGCGAGCAGCCAAATAACGAGTCCTTCTTCTTTCTGGCTGATTACCATGCGCTTATAAAGTGTCACGACCCCGAGCGCGTTGCTCGCTCAACGCGTGAGATCGCCGCTACCTGGCTGGCTTTGGGCCTCGATACCGATAAGGCTACCTTCTACCGTCAGACTGATGTACCTGAGATTACTGAGCTCACTTGGATTCTGACTTGCATGTGCTCTAAAGGTTTGATGAACCGTGCCCACGCCTACAAAGCTTCAGTGGATGCGAACCGCGAGGCAGGTAATGAAGATCTAGACGACGGTATCACCATGGGGCTATTCAGCTACCCAATTCTGATGGCAGCTGACATTCTGATGTTCAATGCGCACAAGGTTCCCGTGGGTAAGGACCAGATTCAGCATATCGAGATGGCGCGTGATGTTGCCGGTAAATTCAACCACACCTACCAAGAGCTTTTTGTGCTTCCCGAAGCCCAGGTTGATGAGGAGACACAACTAATTCCGGGACTCGACGGTCGTAAGATGTCCAAGAGCTACGACAACACCATCCCGCTCTTCTGCTCCTCGGATGAGTTGCGTAGCCTGATAAATCGAATCAAGACTGACCTGCGCGAACCCGGTGAACCTAAGGATGCTGACAACAGCACAATCTTCCAGCTCTTCAATCTTTTTGCTAGCGCTGATGAGAGTGCAGCGATGCGGCGCCAGTTCGAAAACGGCATCGCCTGGGGCGAAGCGAAACGCGAGCTGCACGCCTTCCTCGACGCTAAATTAAGTGCGCCACGTGCGCGTTACAATGAGCTCATGAATGACATGGGGGCTGTTGAGGCTCTGCTGCTTAAGGGGGCTGAGAAAGCGCGTGCCGAGGCAGCGCCGCTACTTGAAAAGGCGCGTATTGCCGCGGGTATCCGCCCGCTAACCTATGTTGCGCCCAAGGCTGAAGCTCAGGCTGAGAAGAAGAAAGAACTCAGCGCCGAGGAGATCGCCCGCATTGAAGAGGGGCGTCGTCGCGCTATTCTACGCCCTGTGCAGCACCTCATTGATGCGGTTGTCGCAGCCGACGATCAGTCCGGTGCAGCCGCCGCACTGATTGCTCAAAAAGAGCAGGACCTCGAAGGCTTGAAGAAGAAGGCGAAGCAGAAGGCTGAGAACGAACTTGAAGCGCTGCGTGTTGAGCTTGCGCGTTACCTTTGAGGTAAATCTCGACTAAACTTTGGCGTAGTCACTGTTTAGAGGGTAGGTAATGCATCGTCCACAACCCGGCGTACTAGCTGATGCCAGCCGCTGCGCTGTCTATTTAACACTGAATCAATCTGAGGCTGTGGATGCGCGTGAGCGCATTCTCAGCTTTGCTCGTTCCACGCCTGCGCAGGTTGCTGCTAGGGGTGGTGCACTGCTAATGCTGGGGGTAGGCTCCAGCTATTGGGACACTCTATATCCTATTGCGCGTCCGGCTGAACTGCTGCCATTTCCTGCGATGGAGAGCGGCGAGCGCGTCGCGCCCTCAACCCCTGTTGATCTGTTAATCGCGATTCGCGGCGAAGAGGAGAGTGCGGTATTCGATCTGCTGCAGCAGGTGCGTGATGAACTTGGCGACGCGGTAACTCTTGTCGAAGAGGTAAGAGGGTTTAAGTACCGGGATTCGCGCGACCTCACCGGTTTTGTTGATGGCACAGAGAACCCTGAAATGGAGGCTCGGGCCGGTGTGGCGCTTGTGGGTGAATTTGATGCGCAATTTGCCGGTGGCAGTTATATGCACCTGCAGCGATACGAACATAGCCTTAAGCGCTGGAATCAGACTCCGGTAAGTGCACAGGAGCAGATTATTGGGCGCACAAAAGAGGACAACGTTGAGTTCCCTAGCGGCGACAAGTCGCCTCATGCACATACCAAGCGTACCTCTCTAAAAGATGCCGAGGGTAGTTCCATTGAGATCTACCGTCAGAGCATGCCCTATGGCGACTCTGAGCGTCAGGGGCTGATGTTTATCAGTATGTCGGCGAGTGCAGAGCCGTTTCGCTTGATGTTACACTCGATGGTGTTCGGTGACGAACAGGGGCGCGCCGATGACCTACTGCTCTTTACGCGCGCCATGACAGGGCACTCTCTGTTTGTGCCCTCACTGGATTGGTTGGAGCAACATTGAGAAAAGTTACCCTGCTTGGGCGACTAGCTGCTTGGCTCGCATATCGGCTGTTTCGCGGGCCCTTTGCGCGGCGGTCACCGCTGGTGCACAAGCTGGCGATGAAGCTGTTTCGTTACGGGGCTGAACGTGGTGATCGAGCAGCCCTTACCACCTATGGCTCGCTGCTCCATTTTCGCGGTGCGGATCCGCAGAGTCGGACGCAGGGAGCGCTCTATCTGCAAGCGGCAGCCGAACAGGGCGATGCAAAAGCACTTTGGCTAGTCGGGAAGTTCTATGAAGAGGGTGTGATGCCTTTTTTCGCGCGCGATCAAAAACGTGCCCAGGAGTGCTTTTACAAAGCGGCTGAACTTGGTCACCCGCTTGCTCAATCCCATGTGGAGGCCAGTGAGCGTTAGCGTTGCTAACTTCGGCAAACACCTGATGTTCGCAACCCTCTGTCACAACGGTGTGATACGGGACAGGGTACTATCGACTCCGGAGTCAACCTTACTGCAACACGTACCGCAACGTCTCAACAACCTGTTCGTTGGTTTGAGCCCAAGCCAAGGCGCTTGCATCCACCTCTTTGAGCGGGTGGATTATATCCGCCGCATGGAGTGTGATGTAGGGTTTGCCAAGCGCTGCACAGTAACCTGCATCGAAGGCAGCGTTCCACTGTTTGTACTTATCACCAAAACGGATGACCACAAGGTCGGCCTGTTCGATCAAGTTCTTGGTGCGAATCAAATTGACCTTCGATGACTGATGATCGCGCCAAAAGTTATCACTTTGCTCCCCTAGATGGTCACCTGCGGCGTCGCTAGCAGGGTGGTCGGTAACAGGAGAGAGGTAGGTAATATCCAGCCCGAGCGCTTCGGTTCCTTTTCGAATTGCATCCCGCCAGTCGGTGTGAATCTCACCAGACATGTAAATTTTGTAGCTCATAAATAATTTAACCTTCCTGCGGCTCTCTATGAGCCTCTGATTAATTTAAACTCATTTGAACCCGTGAAAGCCCAACTCCAGGCTCAGGCCAGAAATCTGAGCTGCTAAGGTTACCTCTGTACAGTTTAGATGTCATCGGCTGAGATGATTCAGTCTGCCGTTAAAGGGTGGGCCTCCCGCATGAGCGGACGGTCAAACAGTGTGACTCCTTCGGTCGGATCAGGACCCAGACCGAACCTTTCCTGATGAATTTGATCGCTAGCCCATAGTTCGAAAATCTTCAGATAAGAGTCGGCAGCTTTATCTAGGTAAATTGTTAATAAACCCCTAGACCTGAGACAATTGAAAAACGCGGGAAGAAGCAGACTGGATCGTACTTTCCTTACCATGTTGATAAACTTCTCAGGTTGATGATGTAGACGGTGATGAAGAGTATGGCAGCACAACATCGCGTCGCTTGGCGGTCTCTCCCGACAGGCCCCGTGACAGCGGCGTATGAACGCAAGGTGGATGCGGGGGAGTTGCGACGAGATGACGCGCAAGTCGCACTGGCGGCAAAACTCGATGCCCTGCACGAGTCTCTTACCTCGCGCCCACCAGTACCCGTGCACACCGATAAACCGACAAAGAGCAGCTCTACAAGCAGCAGTCCACAGTTACTGACACGATCCTTGGCATCCGTTCGCTCCTCCCTTCGACAGAGGTTCCATTTGTGGTCTTATGGTCCACCTCCACGAGGCATGTACATTCATGGGCCGGTCGGTGTCGGCAAGAGCTTCCTAATGGATCTCTTTTACGCGTCGGTTGATGTTCCTGATGATGATTCTTGCTGTAACAGAGACAGCCATAGCCTCAAACACGCAAAAATTACCAAACGCCGCGTCCACTTTCATGAATTCATGCTAGACGTCCATCAGCGAATCTTTGTCTACAAACAGAAGCACCCACGAAATGATGCGATGCCCATCATTGCGCAGCAATTGGCACAGGAATCCCAACTCCTCTGTTTCGATGAATTTCAAGTAACAGACGTTGCCGATGCCATGATTTTGAAACGACTTTTTTTATTATTATTGGATTGGAATGTCGTGGTGGTGGCCACCTCGAATCGCTCCCCCGATGCATTGTATGAGGGAGGCATTAACCGATCTCTCTTTTTGCCATTCATAGACATGCTAAAAGACAGGTTCGACATTATCTCCATGGAGGATTCCGCCAAGGATTATCGACTCGAAACTCGAGCTGATGGTCAATCCTATTTTTGGTCAAACAAGGATGTTCACGGCGATAATAATAGTGACAACAACATGCAGGCGCAGTTGAAAGAAATCTTTGGTGGCACAACATCCGAAACTGGGGCCGAGATCATTCACGTACGCTTCGGTCGCACCGTCCAGGTCGCCCGATTGAATGACCGATGCGCCTGGTTTGACTTTTCCGAGTTATGCTACCAACCGCTCGGCGCGGCCGATTATATCTCCCTCTGCGATCGATTTCCGGTCATCATCATGGACGACGTGCCGCAATTAGACGCCAATCACCTCGACGAAGCCCGACGATTCGTGACTTTCATAGACGTCTGTTATGAATCTCGCACCCGCTTGGTGCTGGCGGCGAAAGTCCCGCTCGATGAATTATTTGTTCAATTTGAAGCGCAAGTTGAAAGCAGTGATGGAAATGAAGAGTCGTTTGTCAGTGAGAAGGGGGGTAACTCGAGTTCCTTTGCGACGACCATGATTCGCACCAAAGAGGGTGAGGAATTTGAGTGGTCGGCGACAGGTCGAATGGGCGCGTCCCTCGCTCAATTATCGGCTGCCAATGATCTAGCCTTTTCCTTTCGACGAGCCGCGTCTCGGTTGGTAGAAATGGGTGGAAAGGAGTGGGGACGGCAATGACGAAA
>JABXHP010000153.1 GCA_013373575.1 Oceanospirillaceae bacterium
AGCAATCTTAAGGTAACCACCAACGTGATGAGTAACGAGCTCGCGAACATACTCGGGGTCTTCAACAGCGAGGTCATAACGCAGCCCAGAAGCGATTAGAACCTTTTTAACGCCCTCAAGCTGACGCGCTTCGCGATAGAGCTGCGTCAGCGCTGAGTGGTCTGTATTGAGGTTGGGACAGATTCCTGGGTAGACACATGAGAGCTTCCGACAAGACTGCTCGATCTCCGGCGACTTACAGGCGATGCGATACATATTGGCAGTCGGACCACCTAGGTCAGATATAACACCGGTGAAGCCAGGCACCTTGTCGCGGATCTCTTTGATCTCGTTAATGATCGACTCTTGCGAACGATTCTGAATAATACGCCCCTCATGTTCGGTAATTGAACAGAAGGTACAGCCTCCAAAACAGCCGCGCATAATGTTCACTGAGAAACGGATCATCTTGTAGGCGGGGATCTCCTGATCACCGTAGGCCGGGTGCGGAACGCGCGCATACTTCAACCCAAAGACATAGTCCATCTCCTCAGTAGTGAGAGGGATGGGCGGGGGGTTAAGCCAAATCTCTTGATCACCCTGCTGCTGCACCAGTGCGCGGGCGTTACCGGGATTGGTCTCGAGATGAAGCACACGGCTGGCGTGGGCATAGAGCACAGGATCTTTACTGACTTTCTCAAAAGCGGGAATACGGATGACGGTTCGACTGCGATCGAGTCGTATCTTGTTCTCACTCAATGACTCCAGATGCAGTGGTTGCGCCTCTACCTCTTCTGGTCCGGCACCGCCGTTCTCAAGCGCGCAGCTCTCAAGATCTCGAGTGTTTACATACGGGTTGATGATGCGGTCGACCTTTCCAGGGCGGTCTATGCGCGTCGAGTCGATCTCCATCCACCCCTCAGGTGTGTCTTTGCGAATATACGCGGTGCCACGGATATCGGTAAGATCGCTTATCGCCTCCCCCATCTCCATGCGACGAGCCACCTCAACGACCGCACGCTCGGCGTTGCCGAAGAGCAGCAGATCAGCACGCGCATCCAAAAGAATTGAGCGGCGAACCTTATCCTGCCAGTAGTCGTAGTGAGCAATGCGGCGCAGTGACGCCTCGATGCCGCCGAGTACAATGGGAACCTCTTTGTACGCTTCGCGACATCGCTGGCTGTAGACGATACTGGCACGATCCGGACGAGAGCCCCCCTTTCCGCCTGGGGTATAGGCATCATCGGAGCGCATCTTTTTATCCGCGGTATAGCGATTGATCATGGAGTCCATATTGCCAGCGGCGACACCGAAAAAGAGACGGGGTTTGCCAAGCGCCTTGAAGGCATCGACACTCTTCCAATCCGGCTGGGCGATGATACCTACCTTAAAGCCCTGCGACTCGAGAAGGCGACCGATGATCGCCATCCCAAATGAAGGGTGGTCTACATAGGCGTCGCCCGTGACAATTATAATGTCACATTGAGTCCACCCAAGCTTACGCATCTCATGCTGCGACATCGGCAGGAAAGGTGCGCTAGTGTTAGGTGTCTGGATATTAAGGCTGGTCAATTGCGCCATGGAGTGCTCCGAATAGATCTGACGCAATTATACCTGAGCCAATTATCGGCGTCTGTAGCGCTGCTAGCGCATAAGTTTGGGGCGATAGCGAATCTTCGATCGGGAGTGCTGCGGCAGATGACGATTGAGGCGACGGTTAACCAAGCCAAAAAGCGTAATCACCAGCAGTGTTAAGAGGATAAAGTACCCAGCGAGTATCGGATAAGGCACAAATGGGTTGAACGTCTTATCCGCAAAATAGCTCGCGTAATAGAGCGCATCACCCTGCTGTCGCCAAGCCGGAAAACCGGAGAAGAAGACCAACGTTGTGGCGTGAAAAAGAAAGATCGCCTCATTCGTATACGCCGGCCATGCAAGTCTCATCATGGTTGGCCAGGTGATCTTGCGAAACTTGGTAAATCCCGAGAAACCGTAGGCATCTGCAGCTTCAGTATCGCCCTTTGGAACGGACTGCAGGGCTCCGTAGAAAATCTCTCCAGCATAGGCCGAAGTGTTGAGGAAGAGTACGATCGTTGCACCTAGCCAAGCCGCAGTAAAAGGCTGGAAAAACTCTATCTCTGATCTAAGGCTAAGAAACAGAAAGTAGGCAAAGAAAAACTGTATGAAGAGGGGTGAACCGCGAAATAGAAAGATAAACCACTCTGAAGGTTTGCGTACCCATAAACTGTTCGATGCTTTACCCAGGGCAACAGCCGTTGCCAGAAAGAATCCCGCAGCAAGCGCAAGCACTCCAAAATAGATATTCCAGATCATTCCGGAACCGATCAGAGTAAATTGTTGGCAGAGCGTAAAGTCAGTGGTAGGTAGCAGTCGTTCACCGATACCTATCGAACGTAGCCCATAATCAGAGATAGTCTGCATACAGCTCATGTTGCAGCCCTCCTGAGCGCTTCGCCTCTAGCTGTCGCCTGCCCTCTAGACAAGCGCTTCATCCAGCGATTCAAAATTACCTCAGAGACCCTCGTAAAGGCCAGATAGAACACCAATAAAACTAAGAAATACCACATACGCCAGTCGCCGTGCGGGTAGTCTGTAAAACGCTCGTGTTTTGTGCCGCCCAGCTCGCGTGCCCAATAGACAATATCCTCAACACCGAGCAGAAACAGTAGTGGAGTCGCTTTGATTAGCACCATCCACAGATTGGAGAGCCCAGGCAGTGCATAAACCCACATCTGCGGGACAATTATCCTCCAGAATGTCTGCCGACTCGTCATACCATATGCTGCTGCAGTCTCAATTTGGGCCTTAGGAACTGCATTCATTGCGCCAAAAATCACATTGGCCGCGAACGCGCCAAAGACAATTGCAAAGGTAAGCACCGCTAGGGAGAACCCATAGATCTCGTGGACCCACTGGGGCGATGTGCTCAAAGGTAACTTTGCTGCCGTACAGACGATAAAGTCGTTCCCTTGGCGGATAGGCTGATCCCAATCGGGACAATAGACCTGGTGTCGCAGATACTCAAACCCCTGATCCAAGGCTATTACAAAGAACATGAAAAAAGCGATATCTGGTACGCCTCGCACGATCGCGATGTAGATTTTCCCAAACCAACGAAGCGGGCTTAGGTTTGAGCGCGCCATTGAGGCCCCGCCAAAACCAAACGCAAGGGCGACCGGCGCGGTTATGGCTAGGAGCACCAGCACCGTACCAAATGAGGTGAAGAACGATAGATGTTTCCCTGTGGTCACGTAGCAAGAGAACCAAGCTAGGCCGCTTAGAGTATCGGGGTTAGTGCAGTACTCAAACATAAGATAAGAGGTGGAGCCCACGCACCGAAATACGCGGGCCCACAGCGACTAGAACTGAGTCGCAACCTCCCATTTAGCGATAAGCGCATTGAGCGAGCCATCGTCCTTCATAGACTGGATGGCGTCGTTGAACTTAGCGCGCAGCTCGGCATCACTCTTACGGAAGCCCATTCCAACGCCGCCGCCAATCATCTCCATACGGTCAAGCATTACCAGACCATCCTGACCAGCAAAGGGGTCTAGGAAAGATTTATCAGCAAGCACGGCTTCGGCTTCGCCGTTACGCACTGCAGCAACTGTCTCTTCAGGTGAAGCGAACTCAACCAGCGTCCAACCTTCACCGGCAACAAACGCCGCCTGAATCGTTGTAGCCTGAGCGGCAACTACAGCGCTAGCTAGGTCAACATCTGCAGACAGCGCCAAGTAAGCTGATGGGTCTGGTGGAGTGTAGTTCTGCGTGAAGTCGATCACTTTTTCACGCTCGTCAGTAATGGACATACCTGCGATGATCGCATCATAGTTACCTGAGACGAGGTTAGGAATGATTGAATCCCAGTCGTTGGTTACCCACTCACACGTCAGTCCAGCGCGTTTACAGAGCTCGTCGCCTAGATCTCGCTCGAAACCAGCAACCTCGCCACTGTCATCGAGAAAGTTCCAAGGTGCATAAGCCCCTTCAGTGCCCAGGCGAACGGTATCTGCGAAGGCCATTTGCGAGGTCAGCGCAACCGCTAGTGCAGTGCCTAGAAGTTTTTTCATAGTTATTACTTCCTGTTTCGGTTGATTAATGATCTATGGCTGAGAGAAAACCTCTCAACCGCTCAGATTTGGGCGAACCAAAAAGCTGATCTGGCGCCCCCTCCTCTTCAATTTTACCCTGATGCAAAAAGATAACGTGACTGGAAACGTCAGCTGCCATTTTCATATCGTGCGTAACCATTAGCATAGTTCGACCCTCAGCCGCTAACTCCTTGATCACTTTCACCACCTCTTGCTCCAACTCCGGATCAAGCGCAGAGGTTGGCTCGTCGAACAGCAGAGCCTCGGGCTCCATACAGAGTGC
>JABXHP010000106.1 GCA_013373575.1 Oceanospirillaceae bacterium
AATCGAGAAGATTGCTGAGCTTGTTAAAGAGAAGAAGATCGAGGGTATCTCTGAGCTGCGTGATGAGTCAGACAAAGATGGAATGCGCATTGTTATTGAATTGCGCCGCGGCGAAGTGCCAGATGTCATCATCAACAACCTCTTCGCCCAGACTCAGCTGCAGAGTGTCTTCGGTATCAATATGGTGGCGCTGGTTGACGGTCAGCCTAAGCTGCTGGACCTCAAGTCGGCACTTGAAAGCTTTGTGCGCCACCGTCGCGAGGTTGTTACTCGCCGCACGGTCTACTTGCTGCGCAAAGCGCGCGAGCGTGGCCACATTCTTGAAGGCCTCGCGATTGCACTGGCCAATATCGATCCAGTCATCGAGCTGATTAAACAGTCGCCGACGCCAGCAGAAGCTAAAGAGGCGCTTGTTGCGAAAGCTTGGGCTCCAGGTGAAGTGCTTGATATGTTGGATCGCGCCGGTGAAGATGCGTGCCGTCCGGAAGATCTTGAAGAGCAGTACGGCCTGCGCGAAGGTGCCTACTACCTATCACCTGCGCAAGCTCAGGCGATCCTTGAACTGCGCCTGCACCGCCTGACAGGTCTTGAACACGATAAGCTCATCGCTGAGTACCGCGAGCTGATCGACAAGATCGCTGAGCTGCTGTTGATTCTTGGCTCTTACGAGCGCCTTATGGAGGTGATTCGCGAAGAGTTGACCGCTCTTGTTAACGAGTACTCCGATGAGCGTCGGACTGAAATTACTGCCTCTATGGCAGATCTCTCCGTCGCTGATCTGATCGCTGAAGAAGAGATGGTCGTTACCATCTCTCACGGTGGCTACGCCAAGACTCAGCCTGTTGAGGCCTACCAGGCTCAACGCCGCGGAGGTAAAGGCAAGTCAGCAACGGCGATGAAGGATGAGGACTTTATTGAGCATCTGTTGGTTGCTAATAGCCACGATACCGTTCTCTGTTTCACTAACTTCGGTAAGGTTTACTGGCTGCGCGTATTTGAAATACCGCAGGCGAGTCGCGCTTCGCGCGGACGTCCGGTGGTGAATATCCTGCCGTTGGCACAGGAAGAGCGCATCAGCACCATCCTGCCGGTGAAAGAGTTTGATGATAACCGTTTCGTCTTTATGGCTACGGCTCAGGGTACGGTTAAGAAGACTCGTCTATCTGCGTTCTCCCGTCCGCGCAGTACCGGCCTAATCGCTCTGGATATTGTTGAGGGTGACCGCCTGATTGGTGCCGCTCTGACCGAAGGCGAGGATGACGTGATGCTTGTTACGAGTGCGGGCAAGGCTATTCGCTTCCATGAGGGTGATGTGCGTGAAATGGGTCGTACGGCCCGTGGTGTGCGCGGCGTCAAACTCGATGGCAACGCAGCAGTCATCTCCCTGATTATTCCGCAGGAAGGGGGGATGGTTCTAACGGCTTCCGCCAACGGTTACGGCAAGAAGACTGCCGCAAGCGAATTCCCGCTGCGTGGACGCGGCGGTATGGGTGTTATTGCGATGCAGTGTACCGAGCGCAATGGTGATCTTGCTGGCGCTGTACAGGTGCTGGATGGTGACGATGTTATGCTCATCTCCGACCTAGGTACCATGGTGCGTACTCGCACCTCGGAAATCTCTGAGCTGGGTCGAAACACTCAGGGTGTGCGTCTGATTCGTGTAGCTGAGGGTGAGAAACTCACTGGTATCGCACGCATCGAGGAGCCTGAAGAGGATGAGTCTGAGCAAAGTGCTGATGAGTCTCAGCAGAGCGCTGCTGCGGCGGTAAGCGAGCAGCAGCCACCTGCTGATTCCGAAGGGCCAGCTGAAGAGGCTGGTGACGATACAACGGCTGATGAGTAACGGTCCTACTATTATATGAGTCGTAAACACAACTTCAGCGCGGGTCCGGCCGCGCTACCCACTGCTGTGCTCGAACAAGCACAGGCGGAAATATTAGACTGGCAGGGTAAAGGCTTGTCCGTGATGGAGATGAGCCATCGCAGTGACGAGTATGTCAGCATCGCCAACGCAGCTGAGCAGGATCTTCGTGAGCTGCTCAATATTTCGGATGAGTACTCAGTGCTCTTCCTGCAGGGGGGGGCGACTAGCCAGTTTGCTATGGTGCCTATCAACCTGATGGGCGAGAAGCGCCGTGCTGCTTATATCAACACGGGTGTCTGGTCCGACAAGGCGATCAAAGAGGCGAAGCGCTACGGTGAGGTGAGCCTTGCGGCCACTACCGAAGCGGAAAAATTCTGCCGTGCGCCGGCTCAGTCTGAGCTGAGTATTGATGCCAATGCAGCTTATCTGCACTATACCACCAACGAGACAATCGGCGGTGTGCAGTTCGATTACATTCCAGACTCTCAGGGGCTACCTTTGGTCGCTGATATGTCCTCGGATATCTTGGCTCGCCCAGTAGATGTCAATAACTTCGATCTAATCTATGCCGGTGCGCAGAAGAATATCGGGCCTGCGGGTATCACCGTTGTAATCGTGAAAAGATCCCTGTTGGGCAATACGCTTGCGGGTATGCCGACAATGTACGACTACCAGGTGCATTCCAAAGCCGACTCGATGAACAACACACCACCCACCTACGCCTGGTACTTGTCGGGGTTGGTTTTCAAATGGCTCAAAGCCCAGGGTGGTTTAGAGGCGATTGCCAAGATCAACGCGCGCAAAGCGGCGAAGCTCTATGCCGCCATTGATACCAGCGACTTCTATGCAAACCCAGTAGCGCTGAAGAATCGTTCGATTATGAACGTGCCATTCACGCTGGCAGATGCATCGCTTGAATCCAAATTCCTGGCTGAAGCAGAGGCGGCTGATCTGCTCAACCTACAGGGTCACCGCTCCGTGGGTGGAATGCGGGCGAGTATCTACAATGCTGTGCCAGAGTCATCAGTTGATGCGCTGGTTAGCTTCATGGCTGAATTTGAGAAACGCTGGGGCTAAATATGTCACCACGGAACGAGCAGCTTAGCGCGCAAGAGAGTGCGCTGGGTGAAATTCGCAAAGAGATCGACGCAATTGACCGCCAGATCCACCAGTTGCTTAATCAGCGTGCGCGCTGTGCGCAGGCCGTGGCTGAGGTTAAGGCTGAGTTTCAGCAGGATAAAGTGGTCTTCTACCGTCCGGAGAGAGAGGCGCAGGTGCTTCGTGGCGTGATGGAACGCAACGAGGGGCCGCTTCCCGATGCGGAGGTTGCCCGTCTGTTTCGCGAGGTTATGTCCACCTGTCTGGCGTTGGAGCAACCGCTCAGGGTCGTTTTTCCAGGGAAGCTCTGTTCCAAATCGCATCAAGCGGCGATGAAACAGTTTGGGCAGTCTGCTGAGTTTGTCGCCCTTGATAGTATTGACGCAATTTTTGCCGAGGTAGCCAGCGGTGCCGCGCACTACGGCATAGTGCCGATCGAGAATGTTGATCCCAAACTTTCACAGGCGTCGCTACAAGCCTTCTCTCGCTACTCTCTTGCACTCTGTGGTGAAGTGTCGGAGCTTGGTTCCAGATACCTTGTTATAGGCGATCAGCTTGTCGATCCATCAGGCGAAGATAAAACTGCACTGATGGTTGAGGTGGCGGGTTCAGTCTCGGCACTGGATGACATTCTAGAACAGAGCCGGGTGCTCCCAACCGCTCTGCTAGATATGGAGTCAAGTAGTGGGCGATTGATCTACCTAGACTTCAACGGTCATAGTTCTGCGCCGAGTGTGCAGCAACTCATTGCCGCTGTGGAGACACGAGTGGAGCGGTGCAAAGTCTTAGGGTCCTTCCCGATGGCAGTTTTATAAGGCGGATATAATGGCGTGTGACGCAATTAAGTTA
>JABXHP010000043.1 GCA_013373575.1 Oceanospirillaceae bacterium
AATAAAGATCACCGAGACCGAGCGGATGAATGGCATCTGCGAGCGCCGCCCCAGCGCCCAGAGGAAGCTGAACGGGAAGGCGACAATAATACTCGCTGCTGCCATAAAGACGTTGAGCGTGAAGCCACCCCAAAGATCAGTACTGACCACTTCAAGGCCACCCCAACCACCATATAGCACTGCCATACCGATAATAGGTAGGGCAAGCCAAGCAGCGATAGAGGCTTTCATGCGGTAGTGCTTGGGTAGTTTAAACGACATACCAATGACGATCAGCAACAGTACGATCATCAAATTGATGCGCCACACCTCCTCGATGGGGTAGGTGCCGTAGAAGAACTGATAAGACCAGGCGTTGATAAATACCCAGCAGGCTCCCTCTTTAACACAGGCATCTTCAGTTGTTCCGCTCCAGTTTGCCGACAGGAAGGCCCAGTCAACAATGGGAGGAATGTAGTAAACAAGGAACGCAATGAGCGCAAGGGTTACTACAGAGTTTGGAATCGAGGAGAACAGGTTCTCTCGCATCCAAGCAACTAGACCGACAGTTTTCTCTGGTGCCGGGCGGGCGGGAATTGGTTGAAACTCTTTCATCACACCCCTCCTAACGAGATACTAACGCAACAGCGTTGTTGAAACGGTTCATCAGGAACGAGATCACCATATTAACGACGAAGTAGACAACGATGGTCATGAATATGGTCTCAATAGCCTGGCCAGTCTGGTTCAGTGCGGTGCCGACGAAGACGTTGAACAGATCGGGGTAGCCGATAGCCGCCGCGAGTGTCGAGTTTTTCACCAGTGACTGATACTCAGAGTTAAGTAGAGGAACGATCACGCGCATCGCCTGTGGGACGATAATCAGTTGCATGATCTTCTTCTCTTTCAGGCCGATACTGCGTGCAGCCTCGGTCTGTCCGTGGGGAATCGCCTGTACACCTGCACGCACTGCTTCAGCAATAAATGCCCCGGTGTAGACGGAGAGTGCAATCGCCAATGCCATCAACTCAGGAATCACGGTAATCCCACCAAAGTAGTTGAAGCCCTTAAGTGCAGGGTACTCCATCTCGAATGGCATGCCTGTTAGGAGCAGAGCGAGTATTGGCAGGCCTATGACCATCGCAATTGATACATTCAAGACGGGGAACTGTTGCCCGGTGAGCTCCTGACGTTTTTTCGCCCAGCGGCGCAGTACAAAAATTCCGACAATGGAGAGTGCCAATGCCGCTTCAGCTACCCAAAATAGATCGCCACCCACCATCTTCGGTAGGTATAAACCACGTACGTTCAGGAATATTGCTTCGCCAAGACTCAAGCTCTGGCGTGCACCAGGTAGTGCAGAGAGCACTGCGAAGTACCAGAAAAAGACCTGTAAGAGGAGTGGGATGTTTCTGAAGATCTCTACGTATACCAGCGCCACTTTACGTATTAGCCAGTTATGAGAGAAGTGCGCCACGCCGAAGATAAAGCCAAGGAGGGTCGCAAAAAAGATACCGATTGCCGACACTAACAGGGTGTTGAGAAAACCAACAATAAATATCTTGCCGTAGGTGTCCGTTGATTCGAATGGAATCAGCGTCATCAGTACATCATAGCCAGCCGAAGCGCCAAGGAAGCTGAAGCCGGTCTTGATGCCAGTGGCTTCCATATTGGCCAGAACGTTACTGATTATGGAGTAGAAAAAGTAACCCAGTCCAAAAACCAAGAGGATCTGGTAAAAGATCGCGCGGACATTAGGGTTATTGTAGAAGGCAGCCGAGGAGCTTCCGCTCGAGCGTCGAGCCGACGCCTTGACCTCTTCAAGAGTTTTTTGTTTGAACATTCAGTCAACCTGAAAAAGTTATACAACAGGTGTACAAAGAGGGGCTCGCGCCCCTCTCTTTTTCAGCAAATCGCTAACAGAACTGATTAGCGCATTGCTGGAGCGTAGAGGATACCGCCATCACGCCAAGAGGCGTTTAGACCGCGCTCTAGCTTCAGTGGTGAACCCATACCTACGTTGCGCTCGAAGGATTCCGCGTAGTTACCCACCTGAGTAACGATACGGTAAGCCCACTCTGCGTCCAACCCAAGGTTCGCACCCAGTTCGCCTTCTGCACCTAGGAGGCGCTTGTTAGCTGGGTTGCCGTTTTTCATCATGTCGCCAGCGTTCATGGAAGTAACGCCCTGCTCTTCAGCTTCGATCATCGCGTTCAGAGACCATTTAACGATGTTGAACCACTGATCGTCACCTTGGCGAACAACTGGGCCCAGCGGCTCTTTAGAGATAACTTCTGGCAGGATAATCGCGTTACCTGGGTTAGCCAGACCGATACGCAGAGCAGCCAGCTGTGAGCCGTCTGAGGTCAGGAAGTCACAACGACCTGATTCGAAGCCCTGACGAGTCTGGTCAGAAGTATCGAAGGTAACCGCTTTGTAAGACATGCCGTTTTCACGGAAGTAATCTGCAATTGCCAGCTCGGTTGAGGTACCTGCTTGGATACAAGCGTTCGCACCGTCAAGCTCAGTCGCTGATTTGACGCCGAGATCCTTCATTACCATGAAAGACGCGCCATCGTAGTAGTTTACGCCGGCAAAGTTGATACCCAGTGAGGTATCACGTGTGTGAGTCCAAGTAGTGTTGCGCGACAACATGTCGATCTCACCTGATGCCAGAGCAGTGAAACGCTCTTTTGCTGTCAGTGGTTTGTACTGAACTTTGTCCGCACCGCCCAGCACTGCTGCAGCGACTGCGCGACATACGTCAACGTCTAGACCACTCCAATTACCGTTAGCGTCTTTCTCCGAGAAGCCCGCAAGACCAGTAGATACACCACAAGTCAGAGTTCCGCGTGCTTTAACGTCGTCAAGTGTTGCCGCTTGTACGGTTGTTGCAGAAGCTACTAGGGCAGTAGCCAGAGTTGTTGCGGTAAAGAGTGCTTTCTTAGCCATTTATATTTCCTCTGGATTGAGTTGTTTATTGTTTTAGTAAGTCAGCAACTAGCGTGCCAAGGCTGTCATTTAGAGTCAAACTCAAGGAAACGCAGATCGCTATACCTGCTTTGGCTTACCGCCAGATCAAACGTTCCGGTCATTCAACCCTCGCAATTAGTTGCGCCAACGCAAGGACTAGTACGCGTAGATTGTTCTAATCTTATGCCAAGGTCAATATGGTTTTGCACTGAAATGATGCATATTGAAACCGGTTGCACCTTAACGGCGCTGGTTTAAGCCAATTTGACCAGATCAGATAATCTGCGCGTAGAGAACAGCATAGACCAATTTGGAGGCTATATGCAGGCAAGGCTTGGAGAGTTGCTTGAACACCAACGGGAGCGAATTACTCAATCGCTTGAAACGGTTGAGTTGTCAGCTGAGCAGGAGGCGCAGTTAAATAATGTTCTGCTTGGTTCGGATTACGTCCGTGATCAGTTTGAACGTCGCCCTGAGTTGCTTGGTCAGACCCTTACGAGTGTTTCGCAGCCCTATTTAGCTGGCGATATGGCGCTCCGCGTAGAGGAGGCGATTGCCCAAGTAGATAGCGAAGAGTCGCTGATGCGTTCGCTGCGCCAACTTCGACAGAGAGAGATGGTACGGATCATCTGGCGCGACCTCAATCGTATGGCCGATCTTGCAGAGACGACCTTGGCGCTCTCTGACCTCGCAGATGCCTGCTGTGACAGAGCCCTAATTTGGCTGCATGAGGACCTTAAGCCCGACTTTGGTACGCCGGTCAATGATAGGGGTGAAGAGCAGTTCTTGGTGGTTTTAGGAATGGGGAAGCACGGTGCCCAGGAGCTTAATCTCTCATCTGACATAGATCTCATTTTTACCTATCCAGAGCATGGTGAGACAGTCGATGGACGTCGGTCACTTGATAATGCTGAATTTTTTAACCGCTTGGGAAAACGCCTCATTAAAGTGCTTGATGCGCCGACCGCAGACGGATTTGTCTTCCGTGTTGATATGCGCTTGCGACCCTTCGGGGCCTCCGGTCCTTTGATTGCCAGCTTTGGAGCGATGGAGCACTACTATCAGACACAAGGTCGCGACTGGGAGCGTTATGCGCTGATAAAGGCGCGCGTCGTTGCGGGTGATAAGCAGGCTGGCGCAGAGCTGTTGCAGACGCTAAACCCCTTTATCTACCGACGCTACATTGACTACAGCGCGTTTGAATCGCTGCGCGATATGAAGGCGATGATTAACCGAGAGAACCGTATCAAGGGTCGTGAAAACAACATCAAACTCGGCTCGGGCGGTATTCGTGAGGTGGAGTTTATTGCACAGGCCTTCCAGTTGATTCGCGGTGGGCGAGACCGCCAGCTACAACAGCGCGAGTTGCTTACCATTCTACCGCTTCTACCCGATGCAGTGGGTGTACCGCAACAGCTCGTAGAAGAGCTTCGCTCAGCCTATGTGCTACTGCGAAATATCGAGCATGCAATCCAGGCACTGGCGGACAAACAGACGCAGGAGTTACCAGCGGATGAACTGGCTCTTGAACGCATAGCTTGGAATATGGGGCAGTTGAGTTGGTCAGAGCTCGCCTTAGAGCTGCAGCAAGCACGAGCCAATGTGAGTCGCCACTTTGCTGATGTCATCTCGCCGGCTGAATCTGCAGAGGGTGAGGAGACGCCAGAGACTGATAGAGAGCTGGCGCTGCTGTGGGACACTGGATTTGAGGACATTGCTGCACTTGAGGCCCATCTCGCGCAATTAGGTTTCGTGGATGCAGTGCGCGCCGCCAAAAGTTTGGTGGTATTTCGGAATCTGCGCAATGCACAGGTACTTCAGAGCATCGGTTTACAGCGCTTGATGCAGCTTTTACCACGCCTACTAAGCGAGTTGGTTGGCTGCACTGAACCGGAGCAGACTCTGGATCGAGTTCTGACGTTGATCCAAGCAGTCCTTCGCCGTTCTGCCTACCTAGTACTGCTGAGTGAAAACCCCGCTGCGCTCAAGCAATTGGTTTTGCTCTGCAGTGCTAGCCCCTGGTTTGCTCAAACCTTATCGAAACAGCCGGTACTGCTTGATGAGTTAATTGATTCGCAAGCACTGTTCAGCCCCCCTGCGGCAGCGGAGCTAGGGAGCGAGTTGCGCCAACATTTGCTGCGCATCCCCGAAGATGACATTGAGCAGTTGATGGAGGCGCTACGTTATTTCCGTAATGCCCACATACTGCGAGTCGCTGCGGCAGATATAACCGGTGCGCTACCTTTGATGAAAGTGAGTGATTACTTAACTTGGCTGGCAGAGGCGATTTTGCAGGCTGTGCTGGAGATCGCCTGGCGTGAGATGCAGTCGAAGTATGGGACGCCACAGCGTGCGGAGGGTGAATCAGCGGAGCTTGATTTCGTGGTAGTGGGTTACGGCAAACTCGGCGGTATAGAGCTCTCCTATGGGTCAGATCTCGACTTGGTTTTCCTGCATGACCTACCGGGTGACCTCTATACCACCGGTGGTTCGCGCGAGATTGCAAACACGGTCTTCTTTACGCGCCTAGGGCAGCGAATAATTCATATCCTTAACACTTTCACCCCCTCTGGGCAGCTTTATGAAGTTGATATGCGCCTGCGACCTTCGGGGAACTCTGGCTTGCTAGTTACTTCCTTAGAGGCTTTCAGGCAGTATCAGTTGAAGGAGGCGTGGACTTGGGAGCACCAGGCGCTCGTGAGAGCGAGGCCCGTTGCTGGCAGCGTGCGTCTGAGTGAAGCGTTCATGCAGGTACGCGGGGAGATCCTGTCGCAGCAACGTGAACCCGCAAAGCTAGGCCGAGAGGTTATGGAGATGCGTGAGAAGATGCGCAAGCATCTGGGTTCCGGTGAAACAGTTGAAGGGGTAGACATTAAGCAGGATGCTGGGGGTATCGTCGATATCGAGTTCAGTGTGCAGTATCTCGTGCTTAAACACGCGGCTGAGGCTGCGAGTGTCTACGAGTTTACGGATAACATTCGGATTCTTGATGCTTTGGAGAGCGCGGGCTACTTGAGTGCAGAGTATGCGGAGTCATTGCGAGAGTGTTACAAGACCTATCGCTCTATCGGACACCGCCAGAGCTTGGAGGAGCGCAAGGGGCTCGTTTCT
>JABXHP010000165.1 GCA_013373575.1 Oceanospirillaceae bacterium
CGCCAAGAAACATTAAAAATGCGTTTGTCTGATCAGATAATACGCCTGGGTTCACAGCGGCGGGAGCACCACCAGCGATACCCCAATCAGCGACGCTCGGGTACATCCATGTAACGCTTCGCATTTTACATCCATGTAAAATGAGACTCTGATTGGGGTATCGCTGGTGGCTCACCCTTCGTGGGATTATGAAAACCGGCGCGATTTACCTAAGATAACCATCCCCCTAGAACGGAATATCCTCATCCTCTAGGTTGCCCTCTAGCTGTCCATCTCTTGGGGCCTGGGGTTTGCGATTTGCTGGCCCTAGAAGCTCCATCTCGTTAGCGACCACCTCAGTGGTGTAACGCTCCTGACCTTTTTGATCCTTCCATTTGTGAGTTCTAAGCGCCCCCTCGATATAGACTTGGCTCCCCTTCACCAGGTATTGATTTGCAAGCTCGGCGAGCTTGGAAAAGAGCACGACCCGGTGCCATTCGGTACGCTCTTGAGTTGCTTGTGTGGCGCGATCGCGCCAGCTCTCATGGGTCGCTAAAGATAGGGTTGTGACGTGATTACCGGTAGACGTACTGCGCATCTCAGGTGTTGCGCCGAGATGGCCAATAAGTGTGACGCGATTGATACCTCTGGACATGTGCTGATCCTCCTTGATCTAAGCTTCACTCAATCAGATGAGTCCGTGGTCAGATACTGACCCACAACCTCAGCATAGCAGAGGATCAGAAGTTTGATGTTTATCAAACTTTAGTTAGTCTCGGCTCGACCTGGACAAATTCGCAGTTCACAATAGCGCCATAAATATTTATGAGCTTAGTTAAATGTCAAATCTTATCGATTACTTCTCTTCAGGCGAACTTGCCGTGCTGCTTGGTTTAGCAACGGGCTTGGTGTTCGGCGGTTTCGCTCAACAGAGCCGTTTTTGTTTGCGTGCTGCCTGTATCGAGTTTTGGCGCTCGCGCCCCGGTGCCAAGTTTGCGATCTGGCTATCTACCTTCTCTACTGCACTGATTCTCACCCAGTTACTGCTACTCGATGGGACGCTAGAGCGCACGAGCATCCGTCAATTAGTGACCACAGGATCTATTTCGGGAGCGGTTATAGGCGGATCGATGTTTGGTGTCGGGATGATAATGGCACGCGGATGTGCAAGCAGGTTGTTGGTCCTCTCGGCAACCGGCAACCTGCGAGCACTCGTCGCAGGTCTGGTTGTCACAGTGGCTTCACAGGCGGCACTTAGGGGCGTTTTATCGCCGGCTCGAACTGAGATCTCCTCTTGGTGGCTAGTCGACTCAACCTCGCGTGACCTCTCTGCCTACTTCATCAGTTGGGGTCCACTGGCGTTTGGTGTATTGCTCTTCGTTGCAGCTATTTGGCTAGCTCTAAGAAATGGCAATAAGCTCTGGGCCCAATTTGGTGCTGTGATGGTTGGTGCAAGCATTGCTATGGGTTGGGGCCTAACCGGATGGCACGCTAGCAACTCCTTTGAGATCATCGCTGTAAAGAGTGTAAGCTTTACCGGCCCATCTGCCGATACGCTTATGGGGCTAATCAACATGCCAGCTGTGCCGCTGAGTTTTGATATTGGCATTGTTCTGGGTGTGTTCGCTGGAAGCTTTCTGGCAGCCTGGCTAACGGGCGAGTTTAAAATTCAGACCTTCACAGAAGAGACTGGTCTAAGTCGCTATCTTATCGGAGCTGTTCTAATGGGCTTTGGTGGCATGCTAGCGGGCGGTTGTGCTGTGGGCGCGGGGGTAACCGGAGGTGCTGTAATGGCACTCACTGCATGGGTTGCTCTCTTCTTTATGTGGCTGGCTGCGGGACTGACAGACCGCTTGATCGACGCTCGGGCTCAAGCCTGAGCAACATCAACAAAATAAAGCAGAGAATCTCGACCCGCTAGTCTACTATTACTCTAATATCTGGAAAGTAAGTAGAGTTTAGAGACGATGGATCGCAAGCTTTTTATCTCGGTACTGGTTGCCTTGCCACTTATGGGCTGCCAGCCCCAGACTCAAAATCCCACACAGATCTGTGAACCCACCCTCGCCTCCTGCGCGGAGCAGGTGGTGGGTCGTGACGGGCCGCTTTTTATAGATCCACCCGAGGTTGACCAGGTTGATCTGCAGAACCGCATAGCCGAGTTACGCCGCTGGTTGAACTGGCAAAGGTCTGTGGCGCTAGGTGAGACAGATAAGCCGTTTGAACAGCAGGAGGCGCTGATAAGCGCTGCGCCTGAGTTAAATGTCAGTCGAGGGATCGCCGTTGAAGACCGTATTCAAGCGGTACAACAGCTAGCCGACAGTGGCGAGCTGCGCGATGCCACAATCTTGAGTCAGGAGATGCTCTCACTTGAGCCAAACGCGGTTGATCTCATCCTGTTGCACTCAAGCCTTCTTACCCGCCAACAGCGTTATGCGGAATCGAGAGGCCTTCTCTCTAGCGCCCTTGCCCGCTTCCCAGGGGTTCCTGAACTGTACAACAATCAGGCGGCAAACGCGGCGGCAGAGGGTGAGCTCGGTGAGGCGATAGAGCTGCTACAGACGGCTTTTGCAACTCATCCAAGTTTTTCTCAGATCCAGAACAACCTAAAGTCGCTCTATGCGGTAACGGCTCAACGCGCCCTGTCGCCACAAGATAGTCTCTTCACGCCCGAGCTAAAGGTACTTGAATCACGCTATGCGCCTGCCCCAGAATCACCACTACAACCACTGATTGCTAAGGAGTAAATCGAGAGATGGATTGCCTATTCTGTAAAATCGTTGCCGGAGAGATCCCAGCAAATCGCATCTACGAGGATGATGAAGTGATCGCCTTTAACGATATAAACCCACAAGCTCCAACCCACGCTCTGATTATTCCACGCAAACATATCGATACGCTAAATGCGGCCGACGAGAGCGATAAGTCTGCGCTAGGTGCGATGAGCTTGGCCGCTGCAAAAATTGCCGAGCAGCAGGGATTTGCGCAGAGTGGGTACCGTACGGTGATGAACTGCAACGAACACGGTGGCCAGACTGTTTACCATATCCACCTTCATCTTCTTGGCGGCAAGGCCATGGGTTGGCCACCATACCAAGATACACTCAAGACAGCCTAAAAGTTGGCCTGATAACGACAGCGTTTACCCGCGCTGTCGTACAATTTCAAATAGTGCAACACCGGTTGCCACTGAAACATTAAGGCTACTCACCTCCCCAGCCATGGGAATTTTTACCAACAGGTCACAGTGTTCACGCGTCAAACGGCGCATGCCCTTGCCTTCAGCACCCATCACAAGTGCCAACGGGCCACTGAGATTCGCCTCATAGACGGACTGTTCGGCCTCGCCGGCTGTCCCTACCACCCAGATACCCGCCTGTTGCAGACGCTCTAATGTGCGTGCGAGATTGGTTACCTGGAAATAGGGTACCGCCTCTGCTGCTCCACACGCCACTTTAGACGCGGTTGCGTTCAGCGGTGCAGACTTATCTCTTGGCGCAATGACCGCCGCGACACCCGCGGCATCGGCCGTGCGCAAACAGGCTCCAAGGTTGTGAGGGTCTGTCACGCCATCAAGGATTAGCAGCAGTGGCGAGGCTGGCAGAGATTCGAGTAGCTGATCCAACTCTTTATCGCCCAACTGCGGGGCGGGCTTAACCTCTGCTGCAATACCTTGATGAACACCCTCTGCGCGCTCGTCGAGGCGCTGTTTGTTAATAGGCTCTATGCTAATACCCTGCTGCTGGGCTAGAAGAACGATCTCCTGCATGCGCGCATCCTCACGACCTTTTAGCATAAATAGCTTACGTACACGGCCCGGGTCGCGAGTTAGCAGGGTTGTAACTGCGTGGATACCAAATACCAGATCGTTTTTCATAGGTGCCTCGATGGGGAGCCAGCGTCTAATTTGATGCATGGACTAGAAACAAAAAAGGCCGCCCTTAGGCGACCTCTCAATTTTACTGGTTCGGTTGCTTAGCTGTCGAGCCCGCTGAATACGCGGTCACGAATCTGATCAACAGAGCCTACACCCTCTACGTAGATGTAACGTGGTGCTGAGTCTGCATCTGACTCTGCCCAGCCACGGTAATAGCTGATTAGTGGTTTTGTCTGATCATGGTAGACATTTAGACGTGCACGAACAGTCTCCTCGGCATCATCCGCGCGCTGTACCAGCTCTTCGCCAGTCACATCGTCTTTACCTTCCACTTTAGGTGGGTTAAAGACGACGTGGTAGGTACGGCCGGAGCCTGGGTGTACACGGCGACCCGACATCCGCTTGATGATCTCTTCGTCCACAACGTCGATCTCAACGACAGCGTCCAACTGTACACCAGCCTCTTTCAGCGCATCCGCCTGGGGAATAGTGCGTGGGAAACCGTCAAATAGGAATCCGTTAGCACAGTCGGACTCAGTAATACGCTCTTTAACCAAGCCAATAATGATGTCGTCAGATACCAGACCACCTGCGTCCATTACCTTCTTCGCTTCAATGCCCAGAGGCGTGCCTGCTTTGACGGCTGCACGTAGCATATCACCGGTAGAAATCTGCGGAATGCTATATTTCTCCGTGATGTACTGAGCTTGAGTGCCCTTGCCGGCACCGGGAGCGCCCAGAAGAATAATACGCATTAAATATACTCCTTAAACAGAATTTACCGCCCAAAAGGACGGCACTAAAAATTTTGGCTCTGACCATATAAGATCTCGGCATTAATGACAATTCGACCCTAGTCTATTGCACTATCCTGTATTTCGCATACCTGCAGAAATTCCGGCAATAGTCACCATTAACGCTTGCTCTAACTGCTCTTCAGGATGGTTACGATCACGATATAAAAGCTCAGCCTGAAGAAAGTGAAGTGGATCAAGGTAGGGGTTTCGTACCTCAATCGACTCTTTAATGATCGGATTATACTGCAGCAACGTCTCCTGTTGCTTCATCTCCAATACCAATCTTTGCATTGCAACTAATCGCTGCCGCAAACTTGAGCCCAAGACCCCGAGCTCAGTCGATACCAAGCGCTTCTCGTAGTAGGCCGATATCTGTGCATCGGTCTTCGCCATGAGCATCTCCAGCAGCTCTATGTAGGAGCGGAAAAAAGGCCAGCGCTCATACATCTCACTCAACAGTGGCTGCTTTCCTGCAGCAATCGCTGCCGCAAGCGCGGTGTCTGATCCCAACCAAGCCGGTAACATCAAGCGAATCTGAGTCCAGGCAAATATCCAAGGAATGGCCCGCAGACTCTCGACACCACCATCCACTTTTCGCTTGGTTGGCCGTGAGCCAAGTGGAAGTTTACCCAACTCCTGCTCGGGTGTCGCGGCTCTAAAATAGGGGACAAACAGGGGGTCCTCGCGCACCACTGCCCGGTAGGACTTGAGCCCATCCTGTGCCAATTCATCCATACACTCTGCCCACTCGGGTTCAGGCTCACCGAACGGGGCAAGTGTCGCCTGCAGAACGGCGTTGGTGTAGAGCGAGAGGTTTCGAACTGCCAACTCGGGTACGCCAAATTTGAAGCGGATCATCTCCCCCTGCTCAGTCACACGCATGCTGCCGTCAACAGAACCTGGTGGCTGCGAGAGAATTGCAGTGTGGCTAGGGCCACCACCACGGCCTACCGTGCCGCCGCGGCCATGAAAGAGTGTTAAGTGGACAGAGTAGCGCCGACACAGATCGGCAAGAGCCGCCTGCGCACGGTACTGACCCCAAGCAGCAGCAAGCTGCCCCGCATCCTTGGATGAGTCGGAGTAACCGATCATTACCTCTTGGTGCCCCTGGATGTAGTTCAGATACCAGGGCAGAGTTAGTAGCTTCTCGATACAGGCCTGAGCGTTATCTAGGTCAGCCAAGGTTTCGAAGAGTGGAGCGATAGGGATGTTGTGCTCCATTCCCTGCTCCCGGAGACAGAGAATCACGCTGAGAATATCAGACGGCTGTCCCGCCATCGAGATCACATAGGAGTGTAGCGCCTCAGGCGAGGTTTGAGCGACCACTTTAAAGGTATCGAGCGCCTCCGCAGTAGCTGGGGTCGGCTGCCAATCGCGCGGCAGCAGCGGCCGTTTTGATTCCAGCTCGCTGAGCAAGAACACCTGCTTCTGCTCTTCACTCCAGCTTAGATAGTCACCCAAACCATAGTGCTCGCAGACCTCCTGAATCACGCCGGCATGCACTTCGGAGTTCTGGCGGATGTCGAGCCGCACCAGGGTCGCTCCAAAACAGGCCACACGTCGCAATAGGTCCTCAAGCTTACCGCCGGCTATGAGACTCAACCCAGATTCACACAACGAGCGATGACACAGCTCTAGTGGCAAGAGCAACTCATCGGCCGAGACAATCCACTCATCGGGATTGCAACTCAGGCCTAATAGACAGTTCTTGATTCCATCGCGCGTAGTAGCCAAACGGCTGCGCAGCTCTCCTAGCAGATCGCGATAAGGCTCGAGTGAACCCTCACCAACGCGCGCCCGAAGTTCAGCACTGGCACGATTCATTGAGAGTTCGGAGCGAAGCTGATCGACATCTTCATAATAGAGAGCGGCTGCCTGCCAGCGCGCCAGCAACAGCACTTCGCGCGTTACTGCCGCGGTGACGTTGGGGTTACCATCGCGATCTCCACCCATCCAGGA
>JABXHP010000298.1 GCA_013373575.1 Oceanospirillaceae bacterium
GGTCGGGGGTGGGAACTCGATCTATCGCGCGATTGGGACCGTGCAGTTGTATCTTAGCCCTCAGGCAAGCTAAGCTTGCGGTTTGATTAGGGGAGCAAAGCCCCCGGCATATTTTGGATCGTCTTTACAGGAGTAGCACATGCGTCGTCCATTGGTAATGGGTAACTGGAAAATGAACGGCTCTTTGGTGGCAAACCAAGCACTGCTTGACGCACTTGCCCCAGTTGCGACTGAGTGCAGTGGTATCGATATAGCGGTTTGCCCCTCGCACATCTATCTTCCTCAAGTCAGTTCAATCTGTGAAGGTAGTGCGATTCAAGTGGGCGCGCAGAATATGTGCGACCAAGACAAGGGCGCATTTACCGGTGAAGTGAGTGCTGAGATGCTGCGCGACTTCGACATCAACTACGTGCTGGTGGGCCACTCTGAGCGTCGCGCAATCTACGGTGAGACCGATGTGCAGGTAGCCGCCAAGGTTGAGAAAGCTCTGCAGAAAGGGCTGGTTCCGGTTCTTTGTGTCGGAGAGACGCTGGAAGAGCGCAAGTCAGGCGACATGCAGCAGGTGATAGAGACGCAGATTCGAGCTGTGCTGCAACACTCAACTATCAAGGCCTTTGCTCAGCTAGTTGTAGCGTATGAACCGGTTTGGGCTATTGGTACGGGTGAAACCGCGACACCGGAGCAGGCTCAAGAGGTACACGCTTTTATTCGTGATCTGCTTGCTCAAGAGAGTGCTGAGATTGCAGCGCGTACAACAATCCTTTATGGCGGTTCGGTTAGCGCCGCAAACGCTGATGCGTTATTTGCAATGCCTGACGTTGACGGTGGTCTAGTAGGTGGTGCTTCACTTAAAGCGGGTGACTTTGCAGCGATCTGTCGGGCTGCTCAAGGCTCCCTCTAAACTCGCCTCATGGCTTTAGATTGGGCTAAACTGAGGTGTAGGGGAACCGGAGCTTGAGATATCAAATGAGAAAACTTCTGCTGCTTTTGCCTGCTGTGCTATTGGCTAGCTGCAGTGACAGTGGTGATCACAACCATCCGGAACTGACAACCGGTAAAGAGCTGTTTGAGTTCCACTGCGCCAGTTGCCACCACAATGCCGGTAATGGCAACTTCTTGGCCGGTGTTCCAGCCAATAAAGACACCAGTATGAGCAAGGCGCAAATCGCAGCCTTTATGCGTGATGCTCATCGCGAGGGCAGCAAAATGCCCGTTTGGAACGGTATGTCGGATCAGGAAGCGAATAAGATCGCCGCTTACGTCAAATCGCTCTGATGAAATCTCAGCCCAGCGCGCACTAGGGTCAGCCGAGCCTGTGCGCCTGAGTCTCCACCGACTCTAACTGGTTGCCAAGAAAGACCACCTGTCCAAGATAGCGTTCAGCGCCCGTACTAGTGAATTCAAAATTATAGCGTCGGCGCAGCCTCAATCGGCCGCTTGAATCGCGCTGCAGCCAGAGCGAGCGCAGCGCAACCGTTTGATCTAGCAGCTGAAGGTCCATCTGGTCACAATGTTTGCGAACCGCTACCAGCGCCCGCTCACGCACGGCTAAGCCGCGGTACCAAAACATTACCGCCCCTGCGATCAACATCAACCAGAAAAGATCAAGAAGTTCGAGATACATAGATTTACTCCAGAGGGGATAGCGATCCGGTCCCTCCACGCTCTTTGGGTGATGCTAACATAAGATTTGTAGCGATTGTGCCAGTGCAGGCTAGCAGGCGATCAAACGAAGTGGTGAATCCGGTCTATATTTTAGGTAAGACATGACGGATGGGGCACTCCGTGATGCAGACCTTGGCACTTCTAGCCACAACCCGCAGGCAGTGTACCCTTGGAAAAGGAGTACGTGGGAACCCCTCTATCGGGCTGCTGCGGTTTGTCTCATCTTCACTTAAGTTCCAAAGTGGAGTGAAAAAGTGCGAAACCTGCTGCTTGCTTTTGATGGAACCTGGCAATCTCCCGATAGAGACCTGACAGATGGTGATGAGAGTACCAACGTCTGGCGCCTTGCTGACGCCTTGCTACCGGAGTCGCCTGCAGGTGTTAAACAGCTCTGCTGGTACTTTCAGGGTGTTGGGACTCGAAGGCTGAATCGCCTCCGTGGTGGTGTTCTTGGTCAGGGGCTAGATGAGAAGATCGCCCGGGGTTACGGCACACTGGTAAAAAACTATCGCAGAGGTGACCGCATCTTTCTGAGTGGCTTCAGTCGCGGAGCTTACACTGCGCGCAGTCTAGCTGGAATGATAGAGCGCCTGGGGTTGGTTCGTGATCCAAGGCTTGAGCCCGAGGCCTATGAACTCTATCGGGATGGCACGGCTGCGCAGCAGCGTCTATTTCGGTTACGTCACAGCCGCCAGATTGCAATAGAGGCTATCGCAGTCTGGGATACAGTGGGTGCCCTCGGTGTACCTTTGGGCATCTTCGACAGCTTTAACTTCTATCGCTATCAGTTCCACGACACAGAGTTAGGCTCAAATGTACGCCACGCCTTTCAGGCGCTTGCAATAGATGAACATCGCGAGCGCTTTGCGCCAACCTTATGGACACCTAAATCCCTCAGGTCGCAGCAGCGGATAGAGCAGCGCTGGTTTATTGGTGCCCACTCTGATGTGGGCGGTGGCTGCGACCCTTGCCCGCTATCGACCCGCAGTTTAGCCTGGATGCAAGCAAAGTTGGCGTCTCTGGGGTTGGCGATGCGACCCGTATCCGCAAGTTACTCGCTGACACTGCGCCCCACTGACTCTTGGCGAGGTTTTTTGGCAGGTATCTACGCGTTGGGCTCGACACGCCACTACCGTCCTATAGGTTTCACCCCTTTGGGTGGCGAAACACTCGCCTCGAGCGTCTCACAGCAGCTCTTATACAGTGAATACAGCCCGCAAAATCCAATTGGTGAACACTTAGAGGAGTATCACCCTGCACTGAGTCGGCTAAGTGACTTTAAACACTTGTCAGCCCAGCAAGAAGGCAGGATACTGGGTTAAAAGCGCAGCTAAATCAGGAACTAAGCATGGACATTACCCATATGATCGAACTTATCGGGCTCGACCTTTTGGCGCTTGTCTGGTTTCTGATCTTCTTCAATGGCTACGCTAACTACGCCCGCAAAGCGAGCTACACCGAGCCTTGCCTCGCCAGTGTAATGCATCTCTACCGCACCGAGTGGATGCGTGAGATGTTGCAGCGGGATATGCGTGTGCCTGACACCACCACTGTGGCAAACCTCGAGCGCGGTGTCACCTTCTTCGCCAGCACAACAATGCTGATCTTAGCGGGTCTGATGACACTTATCACACGGGGTGAAACTGCAATGGGGCTACTCGCCTCAGTACCAGGGTCCGAAGTGCTAACCTCCCTGCAGTGGGATCTGCGTATTCTGGCGATGATGGTGCTATTCGTTTACGCCTTCTTTAAGTTTACCTGGAGTCTGCGCCAGTACGGCTTCGTATCGGTCATGATAGGCGGTGCTCCGCATCTCTCTGCCGATAGGGCCAAAGAGATTGATACACACGCGAATCGTATCGCCAAGATGGCATCGATTGCGGCAAATAACTTTAACATCGGCTTGCGCTCTTACTACTTTGCCATCGCCATGCTTGCGTGGTTAATTCATTCGTTTCTGTTTATGGCGGTTACGCTGATCGTTGTATGGATTCTCTACAACCGAGAGTTCACCTCATCCACGCTCAAAACCCTTGGGCATACCGAGGAAATTAAAACACGCACTTGAAATCTAATCTGAACACCCCATATCAGTGAGAGGTTAAACAGACTGACTTAAGGGATATTCAGGTTTTAGATTATGAGTACTGCAACAGAAACCCAGAACACCGAAACTCTAGGCTTCCAGACAGAGGTGAAACAGCTACTGCAGCTGATGATTCACTCACTCTACTCAAACAAGGAGATCTTCCTGCGAGAGCTTATCTCCAACGCCTCTGATGCGGCGGAGAAACTGCGTTTTGAAGCGCTCTCTAACGCTGACCTCTACGAGAACGATGGCGATCTACGTATTCAGGTGAGCTTTGATGAAGAAGCCAAAACGATCACCATCGACGACAACGGTATTGGTATGTCACGCGATGATGTCGTTGCTCACCTCGGTACCATTGCTAAGTCGGGTACAGCCAACTTCCTTTCAAACCTCTCCGGCGATGCCGCAAAAGACAGCCAGTTGATTGGTCAATTTGGTGTCGGCTTCTACTCAGCGTTTATCGTTGCATCAAAAGTAGATGTCTACACTCGTCGCGCAGGTCTACCGGCGACAGAGGGTGTGCACTGGTCTTCTGAAGGCGAGGGTGAGTTTACCCTGGCGCAGGTTGAGAAAGCTGACCGAGGTACGCGAATTGTATTGAACCTCAAGGATGATGCTGTTGAGTTTGCCAACGGCTGGCGTCTGCGCTCCCTAGTGAAGAAGTACTCTGACCATATCGCTCTGCCGGTGCAGATGCTCAAAGAGGAGATGGGTGCGGACGAAGATTCCGAGGAGAAGCCAGAGCCAGAGCTTGAGAACGTAAACAGCGCTACGGCACTCTGGACGCGTAATAAGTCTGAGCTGAATGACGAGGACTACAAAGGCTTCTACCAGCATGTATCGCACGATTTCCAGGAGCCAATTAGCTGGGCGCACAACCGTGTCGAGGGTAACCTCGAGTACACATCACTGCTCTACTTGCCATCCAAAGCTCCTTACGACCTGTGGAACCGTGAGGCACCCAAGGGTCTGAAGCTCTACGTGCAGCGCGTCTTTATTATGGATCAGGCGGATCAGTTCCTACCGCTCTATCTGCGCTTTATTAAAGGTGTAGTGGATTCGCGTAACCTGTCGCTGAACGTGTCACGTGAAATTCTGCAGAAAGATCCGACGGTGGATAAGCTCAAGTCGGCGCTGACCAAACGCTCTCTCGACATGATTGAGAAGTTTGGTAAAAAAGACCCAGAGGCCTACAAAGAGTTCTGGAAAGAGTTTGGGCAGGTTCTCAAAGAGGGGCCAGCAGAAGATCATGCTAACCGTGAACGTATTCTTAAGCTGATGCGCTTCGCCTCAACTCAGACCGGCAACAGCGAAGAGACCGTCTCGCTTGAAGATTACATCTCACGCATGCAGGAAGGTCAGGACAAGATCTACTACCTCGTTGCTGACTCTTACAACGCCGCTAAGAATAGCCCGCACCTGGAGATCTTCCGTAAGAAGGGTATCGAGGTTCTGTTGATGACAGACCGTATCGATGAGTGGATGATGAGCCACATTTTCGACTTCGACGGTAAATCTTTCCAGGATGTGACCAAGGGTGAGCTCAAACTCGACAAAGAGGAGAGTGAAGAGCAGAAGGCTGAGCTTGAAGAGAAGAGCAAAGCCTACGAGAGTCTAATTGAGCGTCTTGGTAAGGTACTGGAGTCTCAGGTTGAATCAGTACGTGTCAGCCAGCGTCTAACTGACTCACCGGCATGTCTGGTACTTGGTGACTACGATATGGGGCTGCAAATGCGCCGTATTATGGAAGCGGCAGGTCAAGCGGTACCGGAGACTAAGCCGGTGTTCGAATTCAATGCTGAACACCCTCTGATCTCCAAGCTCGACCAAGAGGCGGATGAAGACCGCTTCGCTGATCTCGCCCTTATCCTACACGATCAGGCACAGCTTGCAGCGGGCGGTCAGTTAGAGGACCCTGCTGCCTACATCAGCCGTATGAACAAACTGCTACTCGAACTTAGTGCCTAGCGCTTGGTGTAGGAGTGCAGTACCTGCGTGAATAGACCATCTCGGTTTATCGCGCACGTTGGCTGCGTCATTGCGTCATGAGAAAAACGCCCCACATAGACTCTATGTGGGGCGTTTTTTATGGGCAAGTTCGCAGCTTCTCTAGGGTAATGCGAGCGTAAAGTGGACTGAGGAGTTGAGCGCTTTACTGGAACTATTAATGAGCGCATCATAATAAAAAAGACGTTTAAAGGTCTCTTGTGAAGTTTGATAAAGAGTTACTGTTTAGTCAGGTACTGCAGGATGCTGATATAGAGGTGTTCTGGGAGAAGCCCAGTACTGGAGAGTCTGGCTTTATCTCTACCGAGCTCTACCCCAATGGAGCGATGCGATGCAGCACAGGTAAGAGCCGCTTGAAACGGATCCCCGAGGCGTACCATGCTGAATTCGAAGAGGCGCTGGCTCAGCCTGGCGTCTTGGTGCAATTCCCCTACAAGCAGGAGGGGTGGTTCGACTATCAATGGTTCGAACAGGCACTTATTGAAGAGCGCCAAGATGAGGACGGGGAGACGCTGCGGGTCTATTTTGCCCGGCGTATACAACAGTCGAAGCAGCTCGAATTGATGCTTGAGCAAGCACTCGACACCGATCGAGAGAATATCGTGGAAGAGAATCTCGATACCGGGCAAGCGAAATTTCTATTCAAATACTCGAAGAACCCGAGTCAGGTCCCCGCCCAAGCCGGCGAGCGTCGTAAAGATCAAGACCCTCAGCTCTCAGTTCTACTTGAGGAACAGGGGGCAAGTGTTCAATTTGAAGCGATGCTGCCTGGCCACAGCGAGACCGATTGGATTCGCCAGACCAATTTTCGTAATTTCACCAATGAGTCGGGCGAGAGAATACGCTGGCTGTTGGTGAAAAATATCACTGAGCAGAAACAGGCAGAGCTTGCACAGCAGAGGGCCTATGAGCAGCTGCGTCGCTCCACTCAGATGGGAGGGGTCGGGATATTTACCTACGACCTGTCTCAAGACCTTTTTGAACTGGATGAGATCTCCAGAAAGCTACTGGCGCTGCCGCTGAATCAATATCCGCAGGTTGATTCAGACAAGCTGCTGACATATGTAGTGGGAACCACTGCCAAGCAACTGCGCGAGACTATATCCTTCCACGAGCAAGCTAGGGGAACTCAGGCGCTCGAACTCAATGTGCACGGCTGGGATGGTATTCATCGCTGGGTGACACTTAAGTTTGAGTTTCTTGACTCATCCGATGGTTGGCTGGCCTGTGGTGTGCTTATCGACGTTAGTGACACGGTGCGTGACCGAGCAAAAATTAATCAGCAACTGCGCCAGTTAGAGGAGCAGGAGCGCGTTGTTGATCTCGTAATGGATACCGCCGAGATGCTGCTGATTGAAGTGGACCTCGATACGGGGCGAGGCGAAATTGTGCGCGGTCGCTCACCTCATGAAAAACTCTATCGCAGTTTTAGTGTCGATAAAGTGCAGCAACTGATTCACTCCAAAGAGGACTACCAGCGTTTACGAGTACTGCGCGACCGGCCCGGTGAGAGTTCACTGGTGCGAACGCTCGACGTCACGGGTAATGAGTGTTTATATTGGTCGCTAGTGGGTTACACGGAGACTTACAGGCGCGAGGGGCGTGTCTATCAAATGTTCTACCGCCGTATAGTGGACGATATTGAACGCTTGGCGGAGGAGTTTAACCAATCAACTACGGAAACTGTTAACAGGAGCCCGGTGTGAGCAACAACTTTGCAATCTACCCCAGCCTCAAAGATAAACATGTGTTAGTGACCGGCGGTGCCAGTGGTATAGGTGCTGAAATTGTTAAGGCATTTGTTGCGCAGGGTGCACGCGTGGCAACCCTCGATATGGATGCCAAAGCGGCAAAGGCGCTGCAGGCCGAGCTAGGTGAGCAGAGCTTTAACTATCGACAGCTAGACCTGCGAGATATTGACGCCCTTAAAAGAGCAGTAGCCGAGTTGATAGCAGAGGGCGGCGCTTTTGAGGTTCTGGTGAACAACGCTGCACGCGATGATCGTCATGACTGGTCGCAGGTCACTCCCGAGTACTACGATGACCGCATCAATACGAACTTACGCCATATGTTCTTCGCCTGTCAGGCAGTTGCGCCGGGCATGATCGAAAATGGCGGTGGTAGTATTATCAATATGGGCTCCAACTCTTGGTGGGAAGCTGGTGGTGGCTTCCCTGTCTATGCAACCGCTAAGGCGGCCGTGCACGGTATGACACGTACCCTAGCTCGGGATTTTGGCCAACATATGATCCGCGTAAATACGGTTGTACCTGGGTGGGTTATGACTGAGCGTCAAAAAGAGCTCTGGGCAACGCCTGAGGCGTTGGAGAAACAGCGTCAGCGCCAGTGTCTACCCCAGCTAATTGAACCGGTTTACCTAGCGCGCATGGTGCTCTTCCTTGCGTCCGATGATGCGGCTATGTGTACGGCTAACAACTACATGGTTGAAGCGGGCTCAATTTAAGCTTCACTTTATCTTCACTCTGCAATCATGACTTCAGTTTCAACAATTGAGGTCATGATTGATGGCTTTACTCACAAAACAGGTCCCGGTTTGGGACATTCTGATTCGCATCTTCCACTGGTCACTGGTCTTCAGCTTCGCGCTTGCCTGGATCACAGCGGATGAGTGGGATGCCGTGCACAGTTGGGCCGGCTACACCCTTGCCGGACTGCTTGGCTTCCGTCTGGTCTGGGGGTTAATCGGCACCACCCATGCTCGCTTCATCAACTTCATCTACAGCTGGTCAGAGGTAAAGCAGTACCTGCGTTCACTGCTGACTATCCGACCCAAGCACTACCTCGGACATAACCCTGCCGGAAGCTGGATGGTCTTGCTATTAATCTTAGTCCTAGCCATGACCTGTTTAAGTGGCATGACGCTCTATGCGACCGAGGGGCAAGGGCCACTTGCCGGAACCTTTCTTGCACACTTGTCTGATGGCTGGGTCGAAGAAGTTCACGAGTTCTTTGCGAATTCTGTGCTTGCACTGGTGTTTGTTCATGTAGCGGGGGTTTTGGTAAGCAGCTTGTTACACGCCGAAAACTTAGTGAAGGCGATGGTTACAGGTAAAAAACAGGTCGGAGATACGGAGGTTAGCGATGAAACCTACTGAATTGAGAGTGCTAGCACTGGTGGCGTCATTGGTGTTGGTAAGCGCAGTAAAGGCTGAGATGGTGGTCGATCAGCTGCTTACACAGTACCAAAAGGCTGGCGCGATAAGCTTCGATGCTATGCGGGGTGAAGCCTTATGGATGGTCGAAAGTGATGGTCGTAGTTGCACCAGTTGCCACGGGGCAGACCTTACA
>JABXHP010000409.1 GCA_013373575.1 Oceanospirillaceae bacterium
GTGACACCAGCCCCGCCGCAGTGCTTTTCTGGACGCTCTGCCTGTTAGTGGCTGGCGCCGGCCTTTTGGGTCAGTATCTTTGGTTTGAGCGCGCCAGCCTGGCTCATCAACCCGCGCTTACGCCGATCTACCAGCTAGCCTGCGAGCGTTTGCGCTGTGACCTAAACCCAAGCCAGGGGTTAGCGAGTCTCGTGCCCGCCCAAGTGATTGCTCGCCCACACCAACAGTTCAGCGATCTTATTAGCCTCGCAATACGCATACGAAATGAGTCCGCATTTGCTCAACCCTACCCAGCAATTGAGGTCACCTTTAGCGATCTCAAAGGCAACCTCATAACTCGCCGAACCTTTGAGCCGCAACAGTACCTCGGTGGCGAGATAATCGAGTCGCCCCTCCTACCAGCGGGCCTCGATATAGAGGTAAACCTTCCGCTAACCACGCCGGGCGAACAAGCCGTCAGCTACGAAATTCGACTGCACCAAGCACGCATCTAAACGTATAAAAAGTAACCAAGGTCAACCCCTAAATCGGTTAATTTTTATACAAAAACAGCTTGGAGACCGCGGCCTACGCGGGTATCATTGGCGCCCTTTCCAACAGACTAATCTGCCCCTCGAGAGTCCGCTCTTGAGGCGCTCTGCTTTGAAATAGGTAACCATGCTAAAAATCGGTCCATACAATCTAGATACTCAGGTTGCATTGGCTCCGATGGCAGGGGTCACCGACCGACCCTTTCGACAGCTCTGTCGCAAACTTGGCGCTGGCCTTGTAGTCTCCGAAATGGTTACTAGCGATCCAAGTCTCTGGCACACCCGCAAATCTAAAACTCGCCTGAACCATGAAGGAGAGGCAGAGCCTCGTGCTGTGCAGATCGCTGGCGGCGACCCAGAGATGATGGCTATAGCGGCAAAGCTCAATGCGCAGAACGGCGCTCAGATAATTGATATCAATATGGGCTGCCCGGCTAAAAAGGTCTGCAACAAAGCCGCTGGCTCTGCGCTTCTGAAAGATGAGGGGCTAGTAGCAGATATACTCAGTGCTGTAGTTGAAGCTGTAGAGCTCCCAGTTACTCTGAAGATGCGTACTGGCTGGTGTCCAGATACACGCAATGCAACACGCATTGCTCGCCTAGCCGAGGATAGTGGGATAGCAATGCTGACACTGCATGGCCGTACACGTGCCGACGCTTATCGTGGTGAAGCCGAATACGACACTATTCGTGCCGTACGCGATGAGATTCAAATTCCATTAATCGCTAATGGCGATATTAACTCCCCCGAAAAAGCACAGCAGGTACTTGATTACACCAGCGCTGATGCTGTGATGATAGGTCGAGCAGCGCAGGGACGTCCCTGGTTACTGCGAGAGATCGACCATTATCTACGAACCGGTAATCTGTTACCGGCACCTGAACGCACCGAGATTTATGACATCCTAAAGCAGCATGTAGTTGCTTTACATCAGTTTTACGGGGAACTGATGGGCGTGCGAATCGCGCGCAAACATGTCGGCTGGTACCTTGCGGCTGAGCCGGAAGGTAAGGCGTTCAGACACGTTTTCAATCAAATAGACGAAGCTCAGACCCAACTGCTAGCAATCGACAACTTTTTCGCCGATGCCAATGCAGCTTGAATGGAACAAGGTAATACCGAGTGAATACCAAAGAACTAAAGCAATACATAGAGACAACAACGGCTAGCCACGCGCCATCGCACACCCTTCGCGATAGCGTACATGAGTCGCTGACTAGCTACTTCAAACAGCTCGATGGCGCAGATGTTACCGACGTCTACCAGATGGTACTCGCGGAAGTAGAAGCGCCACTTTTCGAGTCTGTTATGGCGTACACCAAAGACAATCAGACCCGCGCCTCCGAGCTGCTGGGTCTGAACCGAGGTACGCTGCGCAAAAAGCTAAAGCAGTATGGTCTGCTCTGATTTTAAACTCCCCAGCACACGGAAATTTTGATGTCTGCACAAAACCTTACACCTGTACGTCGCGCGCTAATCAGCGTCTCTGATAAGACTGGTATCGTAGAATTCGCTCAATCACTAACAGCAATGGGCGTTGAGATTCTATCAACCGGTGGCACCTACAAACTGCTGTGCGAGGAAGGTATCGCCGCAGTAGAAGTTTCGGATTACACCGGCTTCCCAGAGATGATGGCTGGACGTGTTAAAACACTGCACCCTAAAGTACACGGTGGTATCCTCGGTCGCCGTGGAACCGACGACGCAGTGATGCAGGAGCACGGTATTAACCCTATCGACATGGTCGTAGTTAACCTCTACCCATTCGCCGCCACCATCGCTCGCCCAGATTGTGACCTACCGATGGCTATCGAGAATATCGACATCGGCGGGCCAACTATGGTCCGTTCTGCTGCTAAAAACCACAAAGATGTAGCCATCGTGGTAAATGCATCAGATTACAATGCAATCCTCGCTGAACTTAGCGCAGAGAAAGGTCTGACTCACGCGACACGTTTCGATCTAGCAGTTAAAGCCTTTGAACATACAGCAGCCTATGACGGCATGATCGCCAACTACCTCGGCGCTATGGTTAACCAGCCAGAAGAGCAGCCAGCAACCTTCCCACGTACCTTTAACACTCAGTTCGTTAAGGTGCAGGACATGCGTTACGGCGAGAATCCACACCAGCGCGCTGCCTTCTATGTTGAAGCCGATGCTAGCGAAGCGAGTGTATCAACCGCACGCCAGCTCCAGGGTAAAGAGCTATCCTACAATAATGTTGCCGATACAGATGCTGCACTTGAGTGTGTTAAGCCATTTAAAGAGCCAGCCTGTGTCATCGTTAAACATGCCAACCCCTGTGGTGTTGCAATAGGCTCAAACATTCTAGAAGCCTACAACCGGGCTTTTCAGACAGATCCTACATCGGCATTTGGCGGCATTATCGCTTTTAACCGTGAACTTGATGAAGAGACAGCTCGCATCATCGTAGAGCGTCAATTTGTTGAGGTAATCATTGCACCGAAAGTCTCAGCTGCGGCTTCTGATATTGTTGCGAGCAAGCCAAATGTGCGCCTGCTTGAGTGCGGTGAGTTTGCACCGCAGCCAGGTGCTGCCTTCGACTACAAACGTGTGAATGGCGGTCTGCTAGTCCAAGACCGTGATCTGGGCATGGTAAATGCCTCTGAACTGAAGCTCGTGACTAAGCGCCAGCCATCCGAGCAAGAGATCCGTGATCTACTCTTCTGCTGGGAGGTTGCCAAGTTTGTTAAATCAAACGCGATCGTTTACGCCAAAGATGGGCAGACTATCGGCATCGGTGCAGGCCAGATGAGTCGTGTTTACTCAGCTAAAATCGCTGGCATTAAAGCTGCTGATGAGGGCCTTGAGGTAGCGGGATCTGTAATGGCGTCTGACGCCTTCTTCCCATTCCGTGACGGTATAGATGCAGCGGCCGCTGCCGGTATCAAAGCGGTTATCCAGCCAGGCGGCTCAATGCGTGACCAGGAGGTCATTGATGCAGCGGATGAGCATGGCATTGCCATGGTCTTCACGGGCATGCGCCACTTCCGCCACTAATCGACGGACTCAAAGAGGATATACGATGAAAGTTTTGATTCTAGGTTCGGGTGGCCGCGAGCACGCTCTAGCATGGAGCTGTGCAAAAGATAGTCGAGTGGAGACGGTCTACGTTGCACCAGGCAACGCAGGTACTGCAATTGAGCCTAAACTCGAAAACCTCGCTATCGATGTGATGGATAAAGAGGCGTTGGCAAACTTTGCCGAGCAGAACGGGATCGCTCTGACGATCGTTGGCCCCGAAGCACCGCTTGTGGATGGTGTCGTGGACCTGTTCGAGAGCCGCGGCCTTGCGATATTCGGTCCTAACGCCGGCGCTGCCCAACTTGAGGGTTCTAAAGCGTTCACCAAGGATTTCTTGGCGCGCCAGCAGATCCCAACTGCTGAGTACCAGAACTTCACTGAGATCGAGCCTGCGCTGGCTTACCTGCGTGAAAAAGGCGCTCCGATCGTGGTGAAAGCTGACGGACTCGCTGCGGGTAAGGGCGTCATCGTTGCGATGACGCTTGAGGAAGCTGAAGCGGCTGTCAAAGATATGTTGGCGGGCAATGCTTTTGGTGACGCGGGTAGCCGCGTGGTTATCGAAGAGTTTCTTGAGGGTGAAGAGGCCTCGTACATCGTTATGGTTGATGGCGAGAATGTGCTGCCGATGGCAACAAGCCAGGACCACAAGCGTATGGGCGATGGTGATACAGGCCTAAACACCGGTGGTATGGGCGCTTACTCCCCAGCTCCCGTTGTTACGCCTGAAATTGATGCCCGCATCATGGATGAGGTCATCATGCCAACTGTTCGCGGTATGGCAGCAGAGGGTAACCCCTACACTGGCTTCCTCTATGCGGGCCTTATGATCACGGCTGATGGCACACCCAAGGTGATCGAGTACAACTGCCGTTTTGGTGACCCTGAGACGCAGCCAATTATGATGCGTCTGCAGACCAGCATGGTTGAGCTCTGCGAAGCAGCCTTGGCTCGTAAGCTGGACAGCACTAGCATTCAGTGGGATCCACGACCTGCAATAGGCGTTGTGATGGCTGCAGGTGGTTACCCTGGTGATTACAACAAAGGTGACGAAATCACACTACCTGAGTCCACTTCTGCTGATGCAAAAGTTTTCCATGCAGGCACTGCACTCAAGGATGGCAAGGTTGTCACTGCAGGTGGACGCGTTCTCTGTGTCACTGCACTTGGCGCGAACGTAACTGAAGCACAGCAGAACGCTTACGCGTTGCTAAAGCAGGTGAGCTGGAAAGACGCCTACTTCCGTACCGATATTGGCTACCGCGCGATCGCTCGCGAGAACAGCTAATCTACTCTATCGCCCGCTGGATTTCTCCCGCGGGCGATATTCCCTTTGCTTACTCTATTCAATCTGATAGTCCCCTCGTTCCGCCAAGAAACATTAAAAATGCGTTTGTCTGATCAGATAATACGCCTGGGTTCACAGCGGCGGGAGCACCACCAGCGATACCCCAATCAGCGACGCTCGGGTACATCCATGTAACGCTTCGCATTTTACATCCATGTAAAA
>JABXHP010000077.1 GCA_013373575.1 Oceanospirillaceae bacterium
GCCCGAGCGCTGTATAACCAGCCTTAGTGCAGGTATAATCTGCCCCCTTTAGTTGATCAGTTTTTGCAAAGAAGAGACAACGCGACCCCATGGATAAGACCTACCAGCCGCAGGCGATAGAACAGAAGTGGTACCAAGATTGGGAAGAGAAGGGTTATTTTGCCCCATCCGGTGAAGGTGATGGCTACTCAATCATGATTCCACCACCCAACGTCACCGGTAGCCTGCACATGGGCCACGCCTTCCAGCACACACTCATGGATACGCTTATCCGCTACCGTCGTATGCAGGGCCGCAACACCCTTTGGCAGGTAGGTACCGACCATGCTGGTATCGCTACGCAGATGGTGGTAGAGCGTAAACTGGCTGCCGAGACAGGCGAGAGCCGCTATGACCTTGGCCGTGACGCGTTTATCGAGAAGGTGTGGGAGTGGAAGGCTGAGTCAGGCGGTACCATTACCCGCCAGATGCGTCGCCTGGGTAACTCCGTTGACTGGCCGACCGAGCGATTCACAATGGACTCAGGTTTCTACCATGCGGTGCAGGAGGTATTCATTCGGCTCTATGATGACGGCCTGATCTATCGCGGCAAACGCTTAGTCAACTGGGATCCTAAGCTGCACACTGCGATCTCCGACCTTGAAGTTGAGAACCGCGAAGTTAAAGGCAAGATGTGGTACATCCGCTACCCTCTCGCCGATGGTGTCACCACTAAAGATGGCAAAGACCACATCGTTGTCGGCACAACACGTCCAGAGACACTGCTCGGTGATACCGGCGTTGCAGTAAACCCAGAGGATGAACGCTACGACAACCTCGTTGGCAAGTTTATCGAACTGCCGTTGGTCGGCCGCCGCATTCCGATCGTTGCCGACGAACACGCCAACATGGAGAAGGGTACCGGCTGTGTGAAAATCACCCCAGCGCACGACTTCAACGACTACCAGGTTGGTCAACGTCAGAAGCTACCGATGGTTAACGTGCTAACGCTCAACGCCGATATTCGCGATGAAGCGCAAACCTTTAACTTCGACGGTAGCGTCAATAGCGAACTCGACCCGACCCTGCCCGAGCAGTACCGCGGCATGGAGCGCTTTGCCGCACGCCGCGCTATTGTTGCTGAACTCGATGAGCTCGGTCTGCTGGTTAAGATCGAAGAGAATGCTATGACCATCCCATACGGTGACCGTGGCGGCGTGGTTATTGAACCGATGCTGACAGACCAGTGGTTCTGTGACGCTAAAACGTTGGCAAAACCGGCCATCAAAGCGGTTGAAGATGGTGATATCAAGTTTGTACCCAAGCAGTATGAGAACATGTACTTCGCTTGGATGCGCGATATTCAGGACTGGTGTATCTCTCGCCAGCTCTGGTGGGGGCACCGGATCCCGGCTTTCTATGATGATGCCGGTAACGTCTATGTTGCCAACTCAGCTGAAGCGGCGCGCGAAAAGTACAACTTAGATCCTGAGCTGGCACTGCGCCAAGACGACGACGTACTGGACACTTGGTTCAGCTCAGCTCTCTGGACTTTCGGCACACTCGGCTGGCCTGAAGAGACCGACCGACTCAAAGCCTTCCACCCCAGCGATACCTTGGTGACTGGCTTCGACATAATATTCTTCTGGGTAGCCCGCATGATCATGATGACCATGCACTTCATGAAAGATGAAGATGGTAAGCCTCAGGTGCCCTTCAAAAATGTTTACGTCACCGGCCTCATTCGTGATGAGAGTGGCGACAAGATGTCTAAATCCAAAGGCAACGTACTTGACCCGCTGGATATGATCGACGGCATCTCACTGCCAGATCTACTGGAGAAGCGGACCGGTAACATGATGCAGCCACAGTTAGCTGAGAAGATCGGTAAACGTACCGAAGCGCAGTTCCCTGAGGGCATCTCGGCACATGGTACCGATGCGCTGCGTTTCACCCTTGCGGCACTCGCCTCAACGGGCCGCGATATCAACTGGGATATGAAACGCCTTGAGGGTTACCGTAACTTCTGTAATAAGCTGTGGAATGCTGCACGCTATGTGCTGATGAATACAGAAGGTGAGGATTGCGGCCAAACCGGTAATGAAGTTGAGCTGTCTCTGGCGGATCGCTGGATAATCAGCGAACTTCAGCACACTGAAGAGGTGCTTACCAAACACCTAGACGAGTACCGCTTTGACCTTGCTGCGCAAACGCTATATGACTTTGTCTGGAACCAGTACTGTGACTGGTACCTAGAGCTCTCAAAACCGGTACTCTGGGATGACGCTGCCTCTGAGGAAGCCAAGCGTGGCACCCGCCGCACGCTGGTTCGCGTGCTGGAGACTATCCTGCGCCTAAGCCACCCGATCATGCCGTTCATCTCTGAAGAGATCTGGCACCAGATTAAGGAGCTAGCAGGCGTTGAGGGCGAAACCCTGATGCTGCAGGCCTTCCCTATTGCCAATACAGATCGTATCGACACTCAGGCAGAGGCCGATATCGAGTGGCTTAAGGGCGTTATCACTGCGGTACGCAATATCCGTGGTGAGATGAAGATCTCTCCATCTACCGATCTCGACTTGCTGTTCTCTAACGGCAGCGAAGAGGATCAGCGCCGCCTTAACGCTAATGCCACTTTCCTCAAGAAACTGGCTAAATTGCAGTCAATTACCTGGCTCAATGCAGATGATGAGAAACCGATGTCAGCAACCCAACTGGTTGGCAGCATGGAAGTGCTCGTGCCTATGGCAGGTCTGATTGACAAAGAGTCTGAACTGGCACGCCTGCAGAAAGAGATCGACCGCCTGCAGGGTGAAGTTGACCGCGTAGAGAAGAAGCTTAGCAACGAAAAGTTTGTTGCCAATGCCCCTGAAGCGGTTGTCGCTAAAGAGCGAGCTAAAGCGGACGATGCATTTAAAGCGAAGACTCAGTTGCAGGAGCAGTACCGTAATATCGAGGCGCTCTAATACCCATTAGAGTAGACATGCAGAGGGCCAGGGAGACTCAGTCTGGCCCCTGCCTAACGCCGTAGCTATGGCATTGACATGAAATACCTCCTAGAATCAAGTGCATATCCTGAAAGCAATAGACGGTTAATGACCTTTGGAGCAGTAGAATGACCCTAAAGACGCGAATTCTTAGCGCGATTATCGGTATAGGGGTACTGCCCCTCATAATCGCCTCCGGCATCAGCTACACCCTCACTACAGATCAGGTCAGCCAGACGCTTAAAGAGGAGACCTCTTCTCGCCTTATCGCAATGCGCGAAGAGAAGTCCGAAGCGATCGATATCTATATTGAAGACTTAAACCGTCTTACCAAAACCTTAGCCCGCAGCAGTTCAATGGTGCAATCGATGCGCCTATTCTCGACGTCGTTTGAGCGCGCATTGGCATTTGAGACAGAAGAGAACGAAAAGGGTCTGGAGGACTATTTTCTCAACCAGTTTGGGAAAGTCTATCGTGAGGCGAACCCACAGAGCTCCAATTTTGCAGCCCAAACTTTCTCAAAACTCGACGCCGGCGCACGATTTTTTCAATCGCGCTACATTGCCGACAATCCCAATGAACTTGGCGCAAAGGATCAGTTGATCAATGTTGAAGATATCGGCTTAAAGTCAAACGGCTATGACAGCGTCCACAAAAAATACCACCCAGAACTGCGATCTATTCAACAGGAGTATGGATTTTACGACCTATTCTTGATAGATCCACAGGGCCGCGTCGTCTACTCAGTCTTTAAGGAGTTAGATTTTGCGACCTCCCTTACGGATGGGCCCTTCGCAGACTCGGGACTGGCAGAAGCCTGGAGAGAGGTAAATGGAGCTGAGGAAGGGTCGATCTACCTGACCGATTTCAAGCCTTACGCCCCCTCTTATGAAGCACCGGCGTCGTTCATATCCGCCCCAATCTATGCAAATGATACGCCGCTTGGAACACTTGTTGTGCAGTTGCCAGTTGCGCTCTTTACCGACTTAATGACCTCCAAACAAAATTGGCAGAGAGTAGGGATGGGTGATACCGGCGAGGTATACCTGGTCGGTTCCGATAAAACTATACGAACTGAATCACGCGCATTTCTGCAGAGGCGTGACTATTTTCAACAGAGCCTACTCGAGGTTGGAGACGTTGAGGCGCGTCGAATTGATACCATCATGACGAGAGGCTCAGCGGTAGCGCTATTACCCATCAGCGAGCGCGGGATCAGCGAAGCACTCAGCGGTAGTAACGGTGTAATAGAGGCGAAAAATTACCTAGGCGAAGACTCTCTGATTGCTTACGCTCCCCTAAATCTGTTGAATCTCAGTTGGGCGATTGTCGCCGAAATAGAGGCTGAGGAGGCTTACTCTGGTCTCTACAACGTCCAGCGCTCTATTCTGACCGCCACCTCTATAATAGTCCTAGTCATGGTAGCCTTCGCCGTGGTCTTTGGTCTTTATATGTCATCACGCTTGATCAACCCCATCAAAGAGTTAGTCGGCGCATTAAACGATATTGCAGAGGGCGAGGGTGACCTAACTGTCCAACTTGAGTCAGCCAAGCGCGCAGATGAGATCGGCGATCTCTCCAAGGCATTTAACACCTTTGTTAGCAAGATTCGTGATGTCGTTTCGGAAGTCACTGTCTCCGCAACACAGCTAGCCGGTGTCTCCAATGAGTTCGCTCGGGCCACCGACGAGAGTCAGCGACAGATTTCTCAACAGCGCGAAATGGCGCAGAGTATCGCGAGCGCCGTCACCGAGTTTGCCGCATCGATTGATGAAGTGGCTCGTACGAGCAACGAGACGCTGGTCACAATGAACCAGGCCAACGATGTCAGTCAGGCGGGAAGTGAGCTTGCGAGTCGTTCGCGCAATGAGATTGAGAATCTTTCACAAGGTACCCAGGAGTCTGCCGAAGCAATTGCCCGCCTTAGCAGCGAAATTGATCAGATTAACGAAGTACTCAACGTAATCAACGGTATAGCTGAGCAGACCAGCCTATTGGCGTTGAACGCGGCTATCGAGGCGGCACGTGCCGGTGAACAAGGACGTGGCTTTGCAGTGGTTGCTGATGAGGTACGCCAGCTCTCCTCACGTACTCAGGACGCTACTGTTGATATAGCGAAGAAAATCGAGCTGCTACGCAGCTCGGCCGACGATACAGTTCATCGTGTGGAACGCTCTCTCGCCTCAGCGCAGAGCGGCATAGATTTAAGCAACCAGACCAACGATGGTCTGCATGAGATCAGCACCCTCGTGGGTGAGGTAAATGGCATGCAGAGCCAGGTCGCTTCGGCTGTGACAGAACAACAGGCAGTGGTGAAAGATATTGAGACCAGCATTCTCGATATCGACAACCTTTCGGAAGAGAGTTACAACGAATCTCACCGCACTCAAGCTCGAGCACAAGAGCTATTGCAGATGGCACAGAGCCTACAACAACTAGTTGGCCGCTTTAAGGTGTAGAACGGCGCACGACAACACCGAGATGAGCCAGCCCTTCGAGGCTGGCTTTTACTTGCGCGTAATCTGACTCCACGATACTCAACTGCTTAGTGACCGACTCTCCAAAGGACTCATCCACTACAGCTATGCTGGATTGACTGAGCAGGCGCTGGATCTGCGGCTCCATGTTATAGGGGTAGTCAACTACCAGCTCTAAACGCGTCTCTACCCCTTCAAGGGGTAACACTTTAATCAGCTCAGCAACCGCCTGCCCATAGGCCCGAATCAACCCGCCCGCGCCGAGTTTAGTACCGCCGAAGTAGCGCGTCACCACTACACCGACATCACCAATTTTCTGTTGCAGCAAAACATTAAGCATCGGCTTGCCTGCTGTGCCTGTAGGCTCGCCGTCATCTGAGCTCCCAGCAGCTCGCGGTTTTTGTGGCCCACCAAGGATATAAGCCAGGCAGTGATGACTGGCTTTGTTGTGTTCCAACTGGAGTTGCGCCTGCAATTGCTGCAATTCACTGGTGTGGTTGAGCGGAATGGCGTGAGCAATAAAACGGCTCCGCTTTATCTCAATCTCATTAATATGGGGTTCTTTAGGGCGGGAATATTTGGGCACGACAGCTACTTAAAAAGGCGGACAGAAACAAGGGACGCTTCATCTAGCCCTAGACTAACGAACTCTGCCGCTGGGTACCAGTGGCAGAGTTGTGTCTAAATCCGATTACTCTCTGTATGAGAGTCGCGCTTACTTGTGCTTAGGTTCTTCTTCCATCAGGTGCTTAACCTTGATGAATGCCCAAGTCATCACGCCCGCCATACCGGCTACACCGATAACACTTGGGATTAGGGTTTCAAGTACATAAGGGTCGATACCAAACATGATGTTCACCTGCTTTGTCAGTTATTTCGTTAAGTTAACGTTAGCGCATATTAGAATGTGCTTAATTGACCTAGCTCAACCCTTTAACTTTTAACTCTCTTGCTCGCTCTGCAGCTCTGCTATTTCAGCATCAGTAGGCTGGCGCACATTCAGCACTTCCACATCGAATAGCAATGTCTGGCCAGCAAACGGGTGGTTGAGGTCGATCTTCACTTCACGTATGTCTAGATCGACTACGCGACCAAGCTGAGGCTCACCCTCACCATCCTCAAGATTAACCAACATCCCTTTTTTCAGCCCGGGCAGCTCGGCAAATGCTTCGCGCGGCACTATCTCGAATAGCTCCTCATCACGCTGGCCGTAGCCGAGCTCGGGCGGCACCTCCACCTGAAACTGGTCACCCTCTGCACGCCCTTCCATCGCCTGTTCAAGGCCCGGCACCAACATATTATGGCCATGGATATAGGAGAGCGGCTCATCACCCCGGGAGCCATCTTTAACTTCAGAGTCATCTACTAGGGAGTAGTGGAACTCTACATAGATATCTTTAGCGATTTTCATCGATTCATTACTCACAAACTCGGGAAATCTGCGGCTCAAGGCTGCAGACGCTCAACGTGCCAGCCAGTATCGGTTGCACTGTAGCGGAAACGGTCATGAAGGCGGCTCTCGCGCCCCTGCCAAAACTCAAAACGCTCAGGCACCAAACGGAAACCACCCCAGTGGTCCGGGCACTCAACGCTGCCCACCTTGGTTAAGCGTTCAACTTCCTGCTCTAACAACTCTCGTCCACCAATCGGTTGACTCTGATGGGAAGCAACAGCTCCAATCTGCGAGCCCAGTGGCCGGGAGTTGAAGTACTCAACACTCTCCTCGCGGGAGACTGGCACCACTCTGCCGCGAATACGCACCTGACGCTCCAGCGCTTTCCAGTAGAACAGCAGCTCAGCGCATGGATTCTCTTCCAGTTGCTTGCCCTTCTCGCTGCGATAGTTGGTAAACCAAGTAAAGCCTTGCTGATCAAACCCCTTCAGCAACACGATTCGGGCACTGGGGTAACCGGTCGCATCGGCCGTAGCCAGAGTCATGGAAGTTGCATCACCGGGGTCGGCCGCGAGTGCTTCATCCATCCAGTGCGAGAACTGTACAACGGGGTCTGAGCTCAGCGCTGAGCGGTCAAGACCGGCATACTGATACTCACGGCGTACGCCGCTTACATCTCTGTTATCACCCATATTGGCTCCTATCTTTTACCGTGGCTAACTATATACTAAACCCTATACTCTGCGCTAAAGCCTCTGTCGGGAATATTGATGAAGTTAGTTTCATTCGCTAGTTTTCTTCTTTGCGCTGCTCTTTTAGCAGGTTGCGCGCCGCTGCAGAACAAAGAGCTGCGCCTACAAAACCTCGCCAAGTCAGAAGTTGATATGATCATCGACCAACATATCGAAGCTGGGCGCCGATTGAGTCGCGAACTAGCGATCAAACTCTACAAGCGCAACCCACGAGAGTTGGCAAAGGCGGCCCCGGGCACCACCATTGAACGACGCTTAGAGCAACTACTCGGCAAACCACGCCCAATTCGGCACGCAGAGTTGAATAACCTCTACGCGCTCGACACGCTGCCCCTGGCCTTTGACGAGGAGTTCAAAGGAGACCGCGTCTTCGCCTTAATGGTTGCCATCACCGGCATGCTGCACTCGAGCTACAACTACCGCGATGAGTTTTTCATACTTGATGAGATAGACCAGCAAAAACTCTACAACTCGGCGCGTAACCTAGAGAAGATCGCCTGGATGCTGCACAACCAAAAGAGCGCAGACGGCACACCCATGATCCTTAGCGATAGTATCAGTGACGACCTGGTAAACCTGAGCTATGAACGCATTTTCGGTAAGCTAATCGCCACGCAAGATATGATGGCAGAGATCGTTGCCACATCGACCGATCGCTCTATCAATCGTATCGTTCAAGGCGTCGCTACTGCCCCCTTTTTGCCGATCTAATCGCGTAGATGGATCTGTGTGATTTTGTGGTTGTGATTGAGTTCAAAGGTGAGGTCGGCGCGCTGCGGAATCTCCTCCAGCATCCAGCGTGTCAAACGCTCATAGTGAGCAATAAAACGTCGTATTTCAGCTGAGCTCATAATTCGCAGCGGATCACTGGGCTTGCGTACCTCGGAGAGCAGCGCAGCTCGCTCCTCGAGTTTAATCTCCTGTTGCGCACGCCAGTCGTAAACGACCTGCATATCAGGTATTTGCAGACAGATTAACAGATCTATCTGTCGAAAAAGCTGCTGATAGGGGCCGGCTAACTGCTGATTCACGTAGCGTCGCCAGCTGCAATCTGGGTCCTCTTGAGCTTCCAACTCATTGACTGGTGTGAGCAACATCGCCTCCGGTTGAGGGCGCGCACCCACACACCAGCCATCAAAAACAATAACGTCCACCGCGCCGAAGTACTCGTGCCAAGACTCCTCGGAGAAGCGCTCATCGGTTGACTTATCAAAGGCGGGAATACGGGTAACCTGCCCATCCTTGGCGCTCTTTAACTCGCTAAGTAATTTAAGCCCGAGATCAACATCATGCGTACCGGGGACGCCTCGTGTCAGTAGCATCGGGTGAACCTGCTGCGCCAACTCCTCTCGCGCCCCGCGCGTAAGATAGAGATCATCAATGGAGAGGTGTGCAACGCGCAGACCGAAGCCCTCAGATAACACCACCTCAAGCAGATTAAATAGCCTCGCTTTACCCGCACCCTGTGCCCCATTGATACCAACCACCAGCGGCGTATCGGTGGGTTTATTCTCCAGCACCCAGCAGGCGGTTGGCACATAGATTTTGCGAAATAGCTCCTCCAGACCCAGGTCGACCTGTAGGTTTCGAACAGCGTTGGCAAAGGCTCTGTTGGTTGCCTCCAGAGCGTGCTCTCGCTGTTCTGCGGTTAGTGGCAAGCGATCACTCGGCCATTCACTCAACAACGCCATATCTAGCTCTGCTCCCGGATGAATTGCACGACAGCCTCTACCTCTTGCGGCAGCATTAGGGATGGGGCATGCCCAATCCCCTCTCGCTGTAACAGTTTGAGGTCCGGCCGCTGCTGTTGCATTCGCGCTACGATATCTGGCGTCAGTAAATCTGAGGCCAAACCCTGCACCAAAAGACAGGGCTGCTCTATCGCCTGCCACAGGTCCCACAGCTCTATCGTTTGTGCCCGGCTCGCTTTGGTGTTGTCCGCAATCAACGGATCGTAATGAAGAACCAAACCACCCTCCCCGCTCGGCTTACTGCCGTAGCGCGCCAAACGCTGCCACTGCTGATCAGTGAGGCCTTCATAGCTTAGGTAGGTTTGGCGCAGAAACTCCTCAACCTGAGCTAAATTATCAAATTGTGGCGCGTCGATGTAGTCAGCAATACGCTGCAGCGCAACTTGTGGCAGCTCCGGTCCTATATCGTTGAGCACTAGTGTACGAATAACGCTTTTGGGTTGAGCCGCCAACGCCATCCCCAGCAATCCGCCTAGAGAGGTTCCCACCCAGTGGATACTGCGCTGTTGAAACTTAGCCAAGAGCGGCGCGAGGGCTTGCAGATAGCGCTCTGGGTGGTAATCGCTTGCCGCATCCAATGGATCACTTAAACCACGCCCCGGTAGGTCCGGGCAAACGACATAGTGGCTCGAGGCTAGTGCCTGTGCAATTTCGTCAAAGTCACGACTGTGGCGTAACAGGCCGTGAACACAGACCACCACCGAATCACTCTGCGGGTCCCCTGCACTCCAATACGCTAGTCGTTTCTCACCTTGATTTGTAATGCCGCGTGTGGGGTGCTGTGTAGCTTGTGTTATGGAGTAGGATTGCCGATGCAACTTCATCATTTTTGTCTACCAAGTGATCGAATTGGTCAGTCTTTACATAAGTTTACCCTGTTTTCGGACGACAGTTGCCAGTGCCTTGGGGTAATATTAGCAACTCATAATAGATTTAGTTCTTAGTCTTGGAGAGCTTCTGCGCGTGCGTCTCATTAAATGGATACTGCCACTACTTATCCTTGGTGGTGCCGGATTTGCTTTTGTTCAACTCAAAGCGAGCAAACCGCAACTGCCTCCAAAAGCGCCAGAAGAGCGCTCCTGGACTGTGTTAGCTACGATAGCTCAGCCTCAGGCACTCTCGCCCCAGATTGAACTCTACGCTGAAATAGAGAGTCCGCGCCAGGTAACACTGCGCGCAGCACTGGCTGGCGATGTAGAGAGCGTTGAGGCACTCGAGGGTAGCCGATTCCAGACAGGCGATCTGCTAATTCGCTTAGATACTCGCGAGATCGACTTCCAAATTCAGCAGCAGCAAGCGCAGCTAGACTCCCTGAAAGCACAGCTCGATACAGAGCGCCTGAGCTACGAGACCAACAGAAAAGCGCTGCAGATTGAGCGCGAGATGTTTGCCATTGCGAAACGCTCACTAGAGCGCCAGAGCGACCTCTCTGGCCGCAACCTTGGCAGCCGTGAGCAGCTTGATAACGCCGAGATGAACCTGGCGCAGCGGCAACTAAATCTAGTTGGTCGCGAACAGTCAATCGCCAACCACCCTAATCAAGTGAATCAACTGGAAGCGGCCATTGCACAAGCTCAGGCTCAGCTCGACAGCCTTCAGCTAGACCGTAGCCGTGCAGAGGTGAGGGCGCCGTTCGACGGGCGCCTCAGCAGTCTCTCCATCTCCGCCGGAGATCGCGTGCGTAGCGGTGATACCCTGGCTCGTATCTACCCAACCTCATCCCTTGAGGTGCGTGCTCAGCTACCGCTGCGCATCCTTCCGCTGATTAAGCAAGGTCGTGATGACCTGCCAGAGTTGACTGCTGAGGTAGAGCTAGACGGTAAGCAGATGCAACTAGACTTAGCTCGCCTCAGCGCCGAGGTTGCACCTGGCAGTGCAGGTGTTGACGGCATGTTCCGCTTCAGCGATGACAGCTACGCGCCTGAGCCGGGCCGCACCTTGAGCCTACAGCTCAACCTGCCGGAAATAGACAATCTGATCGCCCTTCCTCCGGTTGCACTCTACGGTACAGATCGGGTTTACCGTGTCGTGGACTCGCGCCTAGAGGCGGTTAAAGTGGAACACTTTGGCGATCGCGTCAGTGAAGCTGGCGAACCACAAGTACTGGTGCGCAGCGACCTACTCAACGCCGGCGACCAGATCATTACCACTCAGCTTCCAAATGCGGTTAGCGGCATGTTGGTTGAGGTGCGCGAGTGAACCAGCATACCGGCCTCAAGGGGTTTATCAGCCTCTTCGCTACGCATCGGGTAGCGGCGAACCTACTTATGCTGCTGATGATTGTTGCAGGTGTTCTAGGCATCAAACGTCTCAATGTGCAGTTTTTCCCAACCTTTGAACTCGATATAGTTACAGTTAGCGTACCCTGGAGCGGCGCCAGCGCTGAGGACGTGCAGACCTCAGTTATTTTACCTGTGGAAGAGGAGTTAAGATCCCTCGACGGTATTAAGCGCATGTACGCCACCGCGCGAGACGGTAGCGCCTCATTCCGACTGGAGCTCGAAGAGAGCGCCGATCGCGACTACGTACTCTCAGAAACTAAGCAGAAAATGGACGGGGTGCAGGCTAGCTTGCCCAGTGATGCAGAATCTCCCATCGTGCAGATTGTCACGCGCTACGACAATATTGCCGACCTAATCCTCACCAGCGATCGAGCTGATATCCAAGAGTTACGCCACCTAGCGAGGGAGTTTGAACAGCAGCTGCTCGCCAAAGGTATACGTAAAATCGACTTTACCGGCATGCCCAAACAGGAGATCGCCGTTCAGGTAACACCTGACTCCCTCGATCAGATGGGTATGACTCTTCCAGAGATCGCCAGCGTTATACGATCGCGTTCAGTCGACCTGCCAGCCGGTACAGCAGCTAAAAATGACGGCGCGCGCCAGATCCGCAGCCTTGGTCAGCAACGCGACGAGGAGGGGTTTGAGGAGCTCCCGTTGATCACAAAGGGGCGAGGTGAACTGGTACGCCTCGGTGATATCTCGCAGATTGAACGACGTGATCAAGAGAATCAGGTACGCCTCTACTTTGACGGCCAGCCAGCCATCGTTCTGAGTCTTAAACGCACAGAGTCCGAGGACAGCCTCAAAGCCGCTGAGATCATGAACACTTGGCTAGAGGAGACGCGTCCAACCCTACCTCAGGGAGTGGCGATACACACTTACAACGAGACCTGGACTCTCATCCGCGACCGTATCAACCTGCTGGTCGAGAACGGTATCAGTGGTCTTATATTGGTGGTGGCGATTCTCTTTCTCTTCCTGAATGGGCGTGTAGCGTTCTGGGTCACCATAGGGATTCCCGTCTCATTCCTCGCAACCCTTGCGGTGCTCTACCTCATTGGTGGAACCATCAACATGATCTCGCTGTTCGGCCTCATCATGGCGCTGGGTATCATTGTTGATGACGCCATAGTGGTGGGTGAGGACACCCTGGCACATGCCCAGGTGGGCGAGAGCGCGCGGCGCGCATCCATAGGTGGCGCACTGCGAATGCTCGCCCCGGTAAGCGCCTCGTCTATGACCACCATCGCTGCATTTCTGCCACTAATGATGATTGGCGGAATCATTGGCAACATCCTTATCGATATCCCGATTATCGTTATCTGTGTCATCCTCGCCTCACTGGTAGAGAGCTTCCTGGTGCTGCCCGGACACCTGCACCACACGCTAGCGAAGGTTGATGCAGTCCATCCATCACGCCTGCGTCAGGCGCTAGACAACGGCTTTGACAACTTCCGCAATAAGATCTTCCGTCCCTTCGTGGAGAGAGCGATCGCCTTCCGCTGGAGCTCTATCGCGCTGGCTATTGGTATACTGATCTTCAGTATCGGTTTATTAGCTGGCGGGCGAATCAAGTTCAACTTCTTTCCAGCAGTTGAGCAGGACACTATGAACGCCAACGTCCAGTTCGCTTCCGGTACCGATTCAGCGTTCGTGATGGATTTCCTCGACCATCTCGATCTGACCTTGCGTGAAACCGACCGCGACTTGGGTGGTGATATCCTCAAGATGAGCCTGCAACGGCTCCACACCGCTCGCTTTAGCGGTAGTAACGGTAGTAGCTCCGCGGGTGAAGAGGTTGGCTCGCTGTCGGTTCAACTCGAGCCTGGCGATCACCGTGAAGTTGGCACCAGCGAATTCATCAAAGCGTGGCGCGAACGCATCATTTTGCCGGCGGGCATCGAGAAGTTCTCTATTGATGTTGACCAGGGTGGCCCACCAGGAAAGCCGGTTGAAGTTAAGCTGACGGGTAGTGATATCACGGTACTCAAAGCCGCTTCACTGGACCTGCAGGAGAAGCTCAAACGCTACACCGGACTGAGCAATATCGATGATGACCTCCCCTACGGCAAGTCACAGCTGATCTATAAGCTTACGCCGGCAGGCGAGACTGCGGGGCTTTCGCTCGAGCAAGTTGGACGTCAGTTACGCGCTGCTTTTGATGGCATCGAGGTGCAGAGCTTCTTTGAGGGGCGCGATGAGATAAGTGTCCGCCTAATGATGGGCGATGAGCAGCGTAACCGGCTGAGCACACTTACTGCACTGCCAATCGTTCTGCCCGATGGTTCTACAACACCGGTCGCAAACGTCTTGGAGTTCACCCCGCGTCGGGGCTTTGATTCGCTGCAACGCATAGACGGCAGACTCTCAATCAACGTCTCAGCGGATCTGGATGAGACGGTAGCCAATGCGAACGAGATTATCGCCGACCTACGCGCCAATGTAATGCCAGATCTGCTAGGGCAATACGGTGTGGATGCTAGTTTTGAAGGTAAGAGTCGTGATCAGCGCGAAACGCTAGCGGATATGGGTACCGGACTGGTGATAGCACTGGTGCTAATCTACGTGATCCTCGCCTGGGTATTCGCCTCGTATAGCTGGCCGATTACGGTTATGTTGGCGATCCCCTTGGGGCTTACCGGTGCAGTCTTAGGTCACTATGTGACAGGGTTGGATCTGACCATACTGTCGCTGTTTGGCTTCTTTGGTCTATCCGGCATCGTTATAAACGACTCAATCGTACTCGTCACTTTCTACAAGAAACTGCGTGAGCAGGGTATGGGGATGCACGAAGCGGTTGTCGAAGCAGCCTGTCAGCGCCTTAGGGCAGTACTGCTGACCTCGCTTACAACCATCGGTGGCCTCACACCTATCCTATTCGAGACATCGCTACAGGCACAGTTCCTGATCCCAATGGCGACATCAATCGTCTTTGGCTTGGCGTACGGCACACTACTGATACTCATTGTGGTGCCATCGCTACTCACAATCGTTGAAGGAACACGTCTGAAACTGGGTCTAAAACCTGTTGATGAGCACGCGGTAAGCGCGCCAAACTGATAGGGGAGTACCCCATCGCTCAACCTAAGCGATGGGGCACTCAGCTTAGAACTCTTCTAACTCAGTACAAGCGACCACCCGCCCCTCAAGCTCGACCTTCTCAGAGGTGACTCGCCCCATGAATTCGCGGCCATCAAGGGCACAGAGTTTTATCTCAAGAACCACGGGCGGATTGCCAACTGGGCTTTGGAAAAACTGCTTGGAGTAACTGACATACTTATCACGGCTCTCGTCTGGAATTGTTTGGTTTAGCAGCGTTCGAGTCAGCGGTTGCTGTGCGCCGACCGCATTGAGCTGACGCCACTTCTCAGTGCCCTGAATCTCACCACTCTCCATATCGATGAGTAGAAGCGCTCTCCCAGATTTCTGCTGGAGTAACTCATCTCGTGTTGCAAATTTAATTTCCATTCTCAATTTTCCATCCAAGATTGGTTGCTTAGCCTGTTGAAAGATTTCAACATCATTAGCCAAGCAGGCCATCAATTTGTTAAGCGTCAGTGGTTTTGCGAATACATCATTGGCACCGGCATCTATTAGGTCGTTAAACTCAGACCCCAGAGTAGCAGCAGAACATGCGTAAATGATACCAGTATAGCCAGTAGCTCTAAGTTGCCTAATCAGCTCTAGCCCATTCATATTCGGCATGAAGTAATCTGTCAGTATCAGGTCATAAGATCGCTGTTCAAGCTTGTCTACCGCCTGCGTCCCATCGCCGGCGATGTCTACCGTGGCAAACAGCTTTGAGAGCAGTTTCTTACCAACCATTTGGATAATCTTGTCGTCCTCTACCAAGAGTACAGAGAGCTTAGAAGTATCTGTAAAGACACTGGAGAGCTCGATCGCTGTTTTGCCTATCTCAACTACTCCGTCAGCAGGGGAACGTTTGGCAGATTTTAGTGTAATCACTAGCTCAAAGACGGCCCCGCCATCGTTTGGTATGCTGCGCAGCGTTCCACCTAGCTCCTCAATCCATGAGCGCGCGATGTGTAGGCCAAGCCCTGAACCATCAGCATCAGTCACACCTCTGGCATATGCCGAAAAGAGATGGTCAACCTGGTCAGCGGGAATACCCCTACCGTTATCCTCCACTCGGAAAGTCAGTTGTTGCTCACCCTCAGCGCTCTCGACTCGGCTCACACTGATATTGACCTGATCCCCCCCCGAGTGAACGCAGGCGTTTTTTACCAGGTTGGAGAGAACAACTTTAAGTCGATAGAGGTCCCCGTAGAGCCAGGTCTCATTTAGATCAGCGTTATTCGATGCACTAATCTGCATTTTCATGCGATAACGCGTGATGTACGCAGATACGGAGAGCTGAACTGATTCGAAGAGATTTTGAAGATTAAATTGCTCTGACGTCACCTCGCGTGTGTGGTTGTCCTGCGTTAGCCGACGCATATCATCGAGCGTATGGAGCAGGTCACGGGCAAGTTGGTGTACCTGGTTCCGCGCATCTTGCCAAGACTCGGCACTATCATCCGAGCTAAGCATGGATATCGCCGCTACAGGGGTCCGTAACTCATGGGCGATCGTGGCGAACAGCAGAGATCTGCGCTCTTGCAGATCATGAAGCGACTTCAGCGCCTCATCCGCTCTGGACTTTGCGACCGCCAACTCTTTGTGTTTTTTGTCTAGCTGATTAACTTTTTCTGCCAGCTCAGACAGGTCATTAACGAAACAGAGACAGTACTCGTCATTATCAAAGCAGAGGTAGTGTGCTTGTATATCGACAGGGAAGGATTCGCCGTTTTTGTCCACATGACGCGATTCGAACCTGGCGCTCTTTATCTGTTTCAGCGACTCCCAGCGTCGTTGCCACGAACTCTCTGTGACAAAACTATTCCAGTCCCATACAGCCTTAGTAAGCATCTCATCCATTGAGAAGCCCCGGCGAATCAGTGTGGACTGATTTGCATACTTTAGAGATCCATCAGGGCGCAGCAGGAAAACTTCATCTGCGGCTAGATCCAGCACTGTGTCTAGTACTTCTCTCGATAACTCCACGGTAATCAAGCACTCCTCTGCTCATATCTGCTGGGGCTTACCCTGTCCTGTCGCGCATTTTATGGCCACTGTTTTGGCGTGTAACCACCCTTGAGTATAGCACGAACTATGCCACCTTTATTTCGCAGCTTACTATCAAACCCATTAACATCATCGGGCTGAGCAGTAGAGTGGCCCTAAAGGCTGCACGTACACGGTATCTAACTCTAACCAGCATTTAACCGCACACAGCCATCAGGTATACTCTCGGCCAATCTATTCAACCTTATCTGAGCACTTTGGAACTGGTATATGAACGCGGATCTGGCACTACTGCAGCCCTACCCTTTTGAGAAGCTCAATGTGCTTCTCGGCGCTATCACTCCGCCAAAGGATATTGAGCATATCTCCCTTGGCATCGGCGAGCCCAAACACCCGGCTCCTGAGGTTGTTACCAGTGTTTTAAACCAATCGGTAGACCTCGTCGCTAACTACCCAACCACCAAAGGTAGTGCTGAGCTACGCGATACCATCGCAGCCTGGTGTACACGCCGCTTTAAGCTAGAAGCAGGCTCTCTTACCGGCGATAATCATCTCCTGCCCGTTATGGGCACACGCGAAGCGATCTTCGCCTTTACCCAGTGTGCGGTTGATCGCAAACCAGGGGCACTGGTGTTCTCTCCAGACCCCTTCTACCAGATCTACGAAGGAGCCGCTTATCTTGCCGGCGCAGAGCCCTACTTTCTGCCAACACTGGCAGAGAATGGTTTTATTCCAGACTACGATGCCATCCCTGAAGAGGCTTGGAAGCGCTGTGAGCTGCTCTTTATCTGCTCGCCAAATAACCCAAGTGGCGCGGTTCACTCAAAAGAGACCGTCATTAAACTGATTGAGTTGGCGGATAAGTATGACTTCATCCTCGCTTCTGATGAGTGCTACTCAGAGATCTACTTTGACGAAGCGAACCCACCTATGGGTCTGCTGCAGGTCTGCGCCGAGATCGGACGCCACGACTACAAAAACTGTGTTGTCTTCCACAGTCTCTCGAAGCGCTCGAACTTACCCGGTCTTAGATCAGGATTTATTGCAGGTGACGCGTCACTGATGAAGCCATTTTTGCTCTACCGCACCTATCACGGCTGTGCCATGCCGCTGCAGGTTCAAAAGGGCTCAGTGGCTGCTTGGAATGATGAGAAGCATGTTGAAGAGAACCGCGAGCAGTACCGTAAGAAGTTTGCCGCCGTGCTAGAGATTTTGCAGCCCGTTATGGAAGTGAGCATGCCTGATGCAAGTTTCTACCTCTGGGCCAAGACACCGATTGATGACGATAAGTTCACAGCGGGCCTCTACGAGCAGCAGAACCTCACTGTACTGCCGGGTCGCTACCTGTCGCGCGAAACCGCTGAAGGACTCTACCCAGGGGCGGGCTATGTGCGCATGGCACTGGTTGCTACGGTTGAGGAGTGTGTTGAGGCAGCATGGCGAATTCGTCGTTACATCGAGTCGCTCTAAATTAACCCCTAGAGCGAGCACCACTCACTCAGCGGAGGGGTTTAACTCCTCCGCCAGCCACTCTCGAAAATCGCGCGCAATGGTACGTTCACGACCAGCGCCCGCACTCACCATATAGTAAGCCTGACTGCACTCAAGGGTGCTATCCGATAGCCGCACTAATTTACCCTCGCGCAGTTCTGACTCCAGCAGTGCCTCGGATCCAAGCAGATAGCCACTCCCAGCGATGGCCGTCTCAAGCGCCAGCAGGCCATTACCAAACTGCAGTAGCTTGAATTGAGCCAGATCCTCGCGTTGCACAATATTGAACCAGCGCTGCCAGCCGCACAGTGGCTCAAAACGCTCTAACGTACGGTCACACAGCAGCGGCAGCGTCGGATCGAGCAGCGCTGCAGATTCGGCGTTAACTAGCGCTGAAGCCGCCATAGGCACTAGGTCTAGACGCATTAGACATTCAGGTTCAACATCTTCATAGTCGCCGTAGCCGAGCCTTACCGAGACA
>JABXHP010000044.1 GCA_013373575.1 Oceanospirillaceae bacterium
CGCTCCGCCAGATAGAGAATAATGGATCCAGACTCAAACACCCGCTGAGGCGGCGTGACGCTATGATCCACCATCGCAGGAATCTTAGAGTTTGGATTAGCAGCTACAAACCCAGACCCAAACTGATCGCCACTCATAATATCGACAAACCAAGCATCGTATTCCGCCTCGGTAACACCCGCAGCGAGCAGTTCCTCAAACAGAATCGTTACTTTGATACCATTCGGCGTTGCTAGTGAGTAGAGCTGGAATGGATGCTCGCCAACCGGTAGCTCTTTATCATGCGTAGCTCCCGAGACAGGACGATTAATGTTGGCAAATTTGCCACCGTTGCCTGGCTCCCATTTCCAGATTTTTGGGGGTGTGTACTCTAGTGCTGACATAGCTTCCTCGTTGTTTGCGTATTCTGCCGAACGTGACCAGTGATTCTGGAATCGGAGCAAAAGTGTTCACATTGGGCCAGAACAGGTGTTCACGTTCGACCAGAATAGCCGTTCACGTTGGGTCAGAATATGCATTGTTAGTGAATTGAACATCAACGCTTACTTAGGTTGGGTATTTGTTAAACCGTTTACGCGAATTAGTGGGATTTCGACCCAACGATATTCCTCGCTCTGAGTAGGCTGTGGCATACATTTCAAATTTCCATTCAATCACATAGACTTTAGATTCGATCGCAGCATTGAACAGCAGGACGTTAAATATTGCTGTAGTGGGTTACAAGCAGTAAACACTCAGCCCGGGCTTTAGCGGTCAACATTCGATCAGACGTCTCTTTGTGCAGTTCTTGTAGCAGGCTGGCTTGGTTTGCATGGTAGATACCCAACGGCAACTCGGTAAATTAGCTATTGTCGATTACCCCGGTCAGATCTGCCGAGATTTCGAGCACTCAAAGCGCTGGCTAGAGATCTCCAAAATTGAAGCCGCACTCACATTATTTTATTCCGCGGATCAGATTATTTATATTTTTCTACTCTCTGATTGTAAAAAATCCCCGCAAGAAAACGAGGACTTTGGTAACGGTCTAAGGCTCCACTCGATGGAGCCTTTTTTCGAAACTCCAGTTCCAGTTAAACAGAATCCAAGTTTCCGTCATCGAGCAACGACTGGATAATTGCCTGGTTATCCGCGGCACCGGTAACTAAATCGACGTTTTCTAGGACTATAGTCTGGCTTACTGTGCCGTTGTTCAAAGTAATCTTAGTGTTAGCCCCGTCCAACGCAAAAGTAAGCATCGAATCAAGTGTTGCCGCATCGTTGGACTGCAGAATATCTGACAGATCAAGTACGTCTCCGCCGCTACCTGAGACGAAATCTGTAATAGTGTCGGTCCCGCCATCCGCATCAGCAATGTTCCAAATAAAGGAATCCGAACCTCTACCTCCAGCCAAAATGTCATCACCGGTGCCGCCTGTGATACTGTCGTCTCCTGATCCACCAAATATAACGTCATCTCCTGACTCACCTAGGATCTGATCGTTACCCGCTCTAGCGTCTATGACATCGTTTCCATCACCGCCATAAATAGTATCCCCAGCGGCAAGGAACTGATCAACGTTAGACCGTCCATAAATCAAATCATCACCAGAGCCTCCATCAAGCAATACACCATCTTCATAGTTTATTGGGTCAAACTTGACGAACTCTTGACCTCGCACTTCAGTGCCAGACCAAACAACATCATCTACACCATCAGTACCATTTGCTGTAAAGCTATCCGTAACAAAGGGTGCACTCGAGCCATCGTTGTTCAACAGAACGTATTCATCTGAATTAACAAAACCAATTGCACTTAGATTGCTAGTGACATTACCCCACTCCAAGTCCAGTTTTGATGAGTTGTCAATAGTGATGTTGTTGGTTGTACTGTTAGAAATAACAACTCGAAATAGTTGATTACCGCTTGTAGCAGCGAATTGTTGATAACTTACAGACAACCCAAGATCAGTTAGATCTGCATAATCGTTAGCGTCAAAATTCAAATTAGCGTCAACGTCTGCAACATAAAAATCAAAGTGAATTTCTCCTCCCGCGATGAAAGTTATGGAACCATTTCCTTTTGGTTGAATTAGACCTTTGTTTACTTGCCAATCGGATCCATCATAGATGATGGGGGGTTGCATAATCGTTGTTACGGCCGTTCCACTGCCTAATAAGCTCTCAAAATCACCAAGAGCATCAGAAGAGTCCTGTGTTATCGAGTCGATCGTTACGGAAAGTGACGTGGTTCCATCAACAGGGGCCGCAACAGTTGCTGAACCAGTGGTTCCTGAGGCAATGGTTATGATTTCACCATTGGATAGTGTAACGACCACTGGACTGTCACCGTTACGAACTTCAGAATCAAGTGTCACCGTGTAGGTAATGTCTGCTCCAGATTGCACTGAGCTATCAGATGTTAAGGTGGCAGTAGTATGATCCACAACATCCGCAATGTTGTAAGTCAGGGCCGTTGAATCAGCGACTACTTTCTCTAGATTGCCTTCTGTAGCAGAAACAGAGCTAGCATCCAGC
>JABXHP010000130.1 GCA_013373575.1 Oceanospirillaceae bacterium
CAACAGCTCACAGAGCCCCATAACTGCATGCAGGGGCGTGCGAATCTCATGCGAAATCGTCGCTATCACATCCACACTGTCCCGCGCAGACCCGTTGAGATCCGCAGCATCACTCTGAGCATGCGGTTTATTTGGTTTCTTAGAGTTACTCTCTGGCACGCCTTCTATCCTTGGGGTCGTGATGCAAATAACCACCAGAGGCCAAGCAAGAAAAATGCCAAGCTTGGAGCGCTACTTCCCTTAAGAGTAGTTCCCGAAAATCTATTTGTATGTAAGAAAAATTCTTAGGAGTGCACAATAGTGATGTACGGGGACGTTAGTCCACTGATGAGTTCATTACCAAATTTATAAAATTACTGCTTGCGCTTCTTAGAGGCACTCTGCGAGTGCAGCAGCTTGTTTGCAAGGAGTTACGTTTCATCAGAAAAGGAACGAATTTCTGGAGATTACCGGATAGATATCTTTCTGTGGCAGCGATCAGCAACATCGAAAGTTGCGTGCTTTTAGATTCTCCCGGAGGCGGTCGCTCATATAGGGCTAACCCAGCAGCAGAGGTTTGCCCGAAGCGGTCATTCTCGAGGTCCCAGTAGCAGGCATCTATACATATCCTGTCAAAATAGATTTACATACTGCAATTCAATGGAACTCGCTCTTACAGGTTAAAATGCAGACGTTCTCCCGGGACATTGCTGGAAAGCGAGCCCCCAAGCATTTTGCAACCTATCGAGCGGAATGTTTTCGGATGTAGAGAACTTTACGTTCATGTCCGATGAAGTTGTGTACCAAGTCGACCCAATGTACTCCCTCTGAATTCTGAAAGCGGTCATATTCAATAGTCGGTTATCAACTCTTCTTGCGCCGTCAGTTAGAACGCAAGGCTGTTCTTCAATCCAGCGTAATCGCTGTGTGCCTTCTGGAAAACCAGTCGTGGCAAAGTTATATACCTGCTCCATGAGCGTTTTTTCCCTCGATTGGTAGTCCAACCAATCTTGTTCTGCTCGCAAACGATTCGCTTCTGCGGCCGCTTTCCGCGCTTCTTCTGCGGCTACTTCAGCGACACGGCGTCGCTCGATTTCTGCAAGACGTGCAACTAGGACACTTTCACCCTTATCAAATATGGTCTTTAGAACAGAATGGGCTTCCTGCCAAATAAGCATCAATGTAAATGTAGAGGAGTTCCAACCATTTAAAGAACCGCTGTTATAATCAAAATCTATACAGCTTTCTGACTCTAATGGCACTCTCCGATCAATAATCTCGCCTTTATTATCAACGAATTGCTCTATTCGAAATTGCTGTTCTATGCAATTTACTCCGCGATAACCGAGGTTACTCAAGAGGTGTCGGGTCAGCTTTTCATAGAATCCGGGTGATTCAATTTCTTTTACAGTTAGGCATTCAGCTAAGTTTCTATTTGCTGCTTGGTGAATATTCTCCATGAGCCCGAATCGCTGCAATTGAATACCTTTGTCTTTAAACTGCGCGCTAATCCACAGGCCCGCTGCATTGATTCCTGGCCAATCAAAATCTGAGCTCATGGTGTCCAAAGCGCGATATTCGTCCGAACTGAAATCAAAAAACGGATGCGAAAGCACGGCGCATATTTCATCTGCGGTAGCCAGCATACCTAGCTTAGAGTACTTAGTGTCGCCATAACCTGTTGTCGGAGACCAGAATTCGGTCGTTGTTGTCTTAGCGGTTTCGACTTCCGCTCTTTTTACAGTGAGATAATCAGTTTCAGTTTCAGTGCATCTGATCGGATTGTCTTGATTATCTCGAAGAACTCTGCCGTTTGATCGGTTTATTGAAAATAGATATCCGTTTTTCCGGTAATTGACAAAGTCTTTGGATATCTCAAATTCTGTTAATACAGTTTCTAGCTCACGGGCTACCTTACCTTGCTCGATAGGGTCGGGTTCCTCAAGTCGTTGAATTAGGCTTTTTTGGTCTTCATCAAGTTCAAAGATGATCTGGTACTCTGCTCCTGCTCCCTCGCAGTAGAAAAAGATCGGCGAACTTGCAAAGGCTTGATTGAAACTTAAAGTACACCATCCAATCATCAAACCAATTGCTAACCTAACCATACTGACTCACCTCATTGTCCCCAATACATCAGCTCTATTCGATGCACAGAAATGTACCCTATATAGCCCTCTCAAGTGGGATATTACAACAGCGGCAACCCTTCAAAGCCCCCATAACCTGTCAGGCTGGATTAGACTTTTGAGCGATAAACGGCCGGGCCGAGTTGACGAATCTGACACAGAGGCTCTTACACTCTATCCATCAGACCGAATCAATATATGTCCGATATACTGAGCACCCTCAGCGTCGTATTGTTCCTGAAAGACCCAAATATTGACATTTATATGCTTACTTGACTGAAAGCTCATGCAGGCATCCTGCTTGTCTCCAGAACTGCCGTTCATCGCGAACTACTCCATCAGCGGATGGTTTGCCCAAAGTGGTCTATCAGGCGACACGACTTGGTGGCTTTTGAACGACTTCAATTGCGGGATCTTTGCCGCTACCAGAGCCCCTGTCGAAGGACAGAGAAAACCAAGAACTTGGAAATCATGGATCGTTGCATAAGATCCTATCCTAGCTCTTGGAATTACAGACAAACCAAATTCACTAGCTAGAATATCGAGATTTAAAATCAATATACTTACACCCCACCTAAAAGCGGACGGCAAAAA
>JABXHP010000366.1 GCA_013373575.1 Oceanospirillaceae bacterium
CCTGGATGGGAGAAGGCGAAGTCTTCAGCACTGAAGCCTCTCGCTTCCAACAAGGCGGTGGCGAGTGCGTCACCGAGGACCAACTGCGCGGTAGTGCTAGATGTTGGTGCGAGGTTAAGAGGGCAGGCCTCTCGCTCTATCGGGATGTGAAGCACAACGTCAGCTGCCTCGGCCAATGCGGATGTAGCTCGCGCTGTAATAGCAATCAGCTCTACACCTTTGCGTTTCAATAGTGGCAATATCGCTACCACTTCGGCTGAGGTGCCGGAGTTGGATAAGGCGATAACCACGTCATCGGGAGTGAACATCCCAAGGTCACCATGGCTCGCTTCTCCAGGGTGTACAAAGAAGGCAGGAGAGCCGGTGCTAGCGAGTGTAGCTGCTATTTTGGCACCGATATGTCCTGATTTCCCCATACCGGTGACGACTATTCGACCCTGGCAATTGAGCATTAATTGGCACGCTGCGGCAAACTCGTCGCCGAGTGCGTCATAAAGATCGTTGATCGCTTGGCGCTCAAGATCGATGGTGCGCTTGCCCGCACTGGTAAAATCGAAGCTAGAAAGGGTAGATGTCATGCAACTAGAGCTTTAATTTGTTGATCTTAAGTTGTTGTTAATCCGTCTGATCCTAAGATCGCGACTTAATATAAAATGACGATCTGTGTGGTAGTAGTGTATCCGCCAGTCAACACAGCGTAAACTGACATCTATTGGTTAGTTCAACAGTCGGACACTGAATGAGTAACTCGGAGAGTAATATTCACATAGAGGTCAACAACCTCAGCTTTGCCCGTTCTGGCCGAGCAATTTTTCACGGTTTAAACCTGCGGGTTGAACGTGGCAAGGTAACGGCGATCATGGGGCCCTCGGGTACGGGCAAAACAACGCTGCTTAAGCTTATCGGTGGTCAACTACGGCCTGACGCAGGAGAGGTTCTCGTCGATCAGTTAAACGTGCATCAAATCAGCCGCAAGTGGTTGTTCCATCTGCGCGCGCGCATGGGAATGTTGTTTCAAAGCGGTGCACTCTTTACCGACATGTCTGTATTTGAAAATGTCGCGTTCCCTTTGCAGGTGCACACTGATCTTGATGCAGAACTCATTCAAGATCTTGTGCGCATGAAGCTTAATGCGGTTGGCTTACGCGGTGCGGAGAAACTCATGCCGAGTGAACTCTCGGGTGGTATGGCGCGCCGAGCAGCGCTGGCGCGTGCAATCGCTTTGGATCCAGACATTCTAATGTATGACGAGCCCTTTGCCGGCCAAGACCCGATCGCGATGGGTGTACTGATCAACCTTATCAGCCGTCTTAATCGAGCCTTGGGGCACACAAGCATTATTGTGTCACACGACATTGACGAGACACTAAGCATCGCTGATTACGTCTACCTGCTCGCTGATGGACGTGTGCTGGCGGAGGGAACGCCCGCTGATCTCGTTGAGATGCAAGACCCGCAGGTGCGGCAGTTCCTCGACGGCGAGCCAGATGGTCCAGTTCCGTTTCACTACCCTGCGCCTGACTATCGTCAGCAGCTGCTCGGGAGGGAGTCATGATCGACCGTCTACAGCGAGTGGGTCGCAATACACTGGATCGCTTGGCAGCTACCGGCCGCGCCGGACAGATGTTGGTGCAGTCTTTAGTTGCTCCCCCCGAGCCACGGACTATGTTTCCTCTGCTAGTAAAGCAGCTTCACTTTGTTGGGGTGCTATCCCTCGTCATCATCTTGGTATCTGGGCTCTTTATCGGAATGGTACTGGGTCTACAGGGCTACACTATTTTGGTTGACTACGGTTCAGAGCAGGCGGTCGGTCAGATGGTCGCGCTGTCCCTGGTGCGGGAGTTGGCCCCTGTTGTTACAGCTCTGCTTTTTGCAGGTCGAGCTGGTTCTGCGGTGACCGCAGAGATCGGCTTGATGAAGGCGACAGAGCAGTTGGCGAGCTACGAGATGATTGGCGTAGACCCACTGCGCCGCATCATTGCACCGCGCCTCTGGGCAGGTTTTATCAGTCTGCCGATACTGACTATGATCTTCTCAGTGGTGGGTATCTGGGGTGGTTCGTTGGTAGCCGTGGACTGGTTGGGGATCTACTCGGGCTCATTTTGGGCCAATATGCAGGCATCGGTAGATTTCTCTACAGATGTTGTAAACGGAATTATCAAATCACTGGTTTTCGGTTTTGTAGTGATCTGGATCTCTGTATTTCAGGGGTACGATGCGATTCCAACCTCTGAGGGAATAAGCAAAGCGACGACGCGAACCGTCGTCTACTCATCTCTGGCTGTTTTGGGGCTAGATTTTATTTTGACTGCAATGATGTTTGGAGAGATCTAAATGCGGATACGAACCCTAGAGATAGGTGTCGGTGCACTTATTCTGGCTGGTGTTGTTAGCTTGGTTACACTGGCATTGAATGTGAGCGGCCTCAGCCTCAGTGACAGTGCCGGCGGTTACAAGGTATATGCCCGTTTTGAGAATGTTGGTGGGTTGACAGAGCGAGCCAAGGTTTCGCTATCAGGTGTGCCGATTGGCGAGGTCACAGCGATACGTATCGATACCCGTATGTTAATGGCAGACGTGGAGATGAGAATCTTCAGTGAAGTAGACTACCTGAGTATTGATAGTTCTGCTCAGATACTCACAGCAGGCCTGCTGGGTGAAAAATATATTGGAATCACCCCAGGCTTTGAGGAGGAGACCATGAAAGACGGGTCTAGAATAGAAGATACCCAGTCCGCACTGGTGCTGGAAGAGTTGATAGGAAAGTTCCTGTTTAATAAGGTGAGCGAATGATGTTGAAGAGTTTTGTAGCGCTATTAGCCCTGTCGTTTATGCCCATCACTCAGGCCTCTTGGGAGGAGGCAAGCCAGACCATGGAGAAAGTCACTGAAGAGATGCTGGTGCTGGTTACTGATGAAGATATGCGCAAACCGGAGAGTGTTGAGTCCCTGATGCAGGGCGTCGATGGTGTGCTGGGCGATATTGTTGACTATGACTACATCGGTAAGTCTGTCATGGGGAAATATGTACGTCGTGCGTCGGATGAAGAGGTTTCACGCTTCTCGCATGTTTTCAAGGATACGATCTTGCGAACCTTTGCAAAGGCTGTGTCTGGTTTTGATTTCAAGGGTTACGAGACGGTACCCCCGGCAGCCGAAAGCCCAGAACCGGATAAGCAGATTGTCAGCGTTAACCTGATGTCTGCCAACGGCCAAACCTATGCGCTGGTCTACTACATGGTGAAAGAGGACAAGGGTTGGAAGCTGGTTAATGTTTTGGTGGACGGCATCAATTTGCGAGTAACCTTCCGCAACCAGTTTGCCAATCTTATGGAGCAGTACTCGACCGTAGGTAAGGTCATTGAGCATTGGGAAGAGGCAATGAGTAGTGTCGCTGAGGCTAGTTCGTGATCTTTACCCCCGATGGGACTCTGCTGCGGGACTCGTGCATGCATCAGATCGAGCTCGCTCGTATAGCGATAGAGGATGGAGCGCGAGAGATTAACCTCAGCAAAATTGAGCGGGTTGATAGCACGGCACTTGCGTATTGGTTGTCATTGCAGCGTTGGAGTAGAACACAGAACATCGAACTGCGTTGGTCGGGGCTTCCCGATCAGATGCTTAGTATTGCCGAGTTGGTTGGTGTGGACGATTTAATTCACGCTTAGGCTGTAACCTTTCACACTAAGGGCTCTGTTTGCATCGCCAACAGAGCCCTTTTTCGTTATCATACGCGCCCAAATTTAAACACTTTTTTCCTTAGGGAGTCTGCGAACGGGTCCGCACAGTTTTGGGCCTGCAGAGTTCACCGAGTGCTGGAGACGAAAGATGCATGCCGATGAGGTAAAACAGCTAGTAGAGAGTCAGCTAGAGGGCTGTACCGTGATCACCGCAGGCGAGGGGTGTGATTTTCAAATTACGGTTGTTGGTGAGATGTTTGCCGGTATGAGCCCGGTGAAGAAGCAGCAGGCCGTTTACGCCTGCCTGAATGAGCAGATCGCATCGGGTGCCATTCACGCCGTCTCAATTAAAACGCTGACCCCAGCTCAGTGGCAGGAGAAACAGGGCTAAGCCTCAGGAACCGATATGGATAGATTAGTTATTGAGGGCGGTAAACGCCTTGACGGTGAAGTGTGGATCTCTGGCGCGAAGAACTCCGCACTCCCGATCCTCGCCTCGACAATACTCCCAAGTTCGCCGATAACCATCTGCAACTTGCCGCACTTGCATGACATCACAACCATGCTCGAGTTGTTACGCCGCATGGGTATAGAGTTGACCATCGGTGATAAGCTCAGTGTTGAGTTCGATCCAACAACAATCACCGAATATATAGCACCCTACGAGCTGGTTAAAACTATGCGCGCCTCAATACTGGTGCTAGGTCCGCTGCTTGCTCGGCATGGACGGGCGCAGGTCTCCCTGCCAGGTGGCTGTGCTATCGGTTCTCGCCCCGTTGACCTGCACATCCGTGGTTTAGAGGCGATGGGTGCCGAGATCACCGTTGAGAATGGATATATTGATGCGCGAGTTGATGGGCGCCTCAAAGGCGGTCGAGTATTCTTCGACACCGTGACAGTCACTGGTACCGAAAACATTCTTATGGCTGCAGTTTTGGCTGAAGGTGAGACCTTTATCGAGAACGCGGCGCGCGAACCCGAGGTAGTTGATCTCGCTGAGTGCCTTATCGCCATGGGGGCGAAGATCTCGGGTGCAGGTACAGATACCATTCGCGTTCAAGGTGTTGAGCGACTCGAGGGCTGCACCTTCTCCGTTATGCCTGATCGTATCGAGACAGGTACCTACCTCATTGCAGGTGCTATCACCTCAGGTCGCGTGCGCACGCGCAATACCCGAGCGGATATTCTAGACGCAGTGCTGCAGAAGCTTGAGGAGGCCGGGGCTAAAATCACCACGGGCGATGACTGGATTGAGCTAGATATGGAGGGGCGACGCCCCAAAGCAGTCAATATTACAACTGCGCCATACCCCGCGTTCCCGACCGATATGCAAGCGCAGTTTGCCGCCCTAAATGCTGTTGCCGAGGGTGTCGGTCGCATCAAAGAGACCATTTTTGAGAATCGTTTTATGCATATGCAGGAGATGATTCGCTTGGGCGCAAAGGTCGCGATTGAGGGTAATACAGCGATTGTTGAAGGTGTTGAAAAGCTCAAGGGTGCGACAGTAATGGCAACTGACCTGCGTGCTTCCGCAAGTCTGGTTTTGGCCGCGCTTGTTGCAGAGGGCGAGACCCCCATTGATCGCATCTACCACATCGACCGTGGTTACGAGTGTATCGAAGAGAAAATGCAACTGTTGGGCGCTCAGGTGCGTCGCGTACCAAGCTAACAAAGGCCGTAATTTAAGATGCAGGAACAACTGACAATCGCTCTCTCGAAGGGCCGAATCCTCAAAGAGACTCTGCCGTTGTTTGCGGCGGCAGGGATCCAACCGCTTGAGGATATTTTCAGTAGCCGCAAACTGATCTTCGATACTAATCATGACAACGTCAAGTTGGTCGTAATTCGTGCTACAGACGTACCCACATACGTTGAGTATGGCGGCGCTGATATGGGTGTGGCCGGTAAAGATGTGCTGATGGAGCACGGCGGTGCTGGCCTGTATGAGCCCCTAGATCTTGAGATCTCGAAGTGTCAGCTGCGCGTAGCGGGTATGAAGGATGCTCAGCAGGTTGAGGGTCGTATGCGGGTCGCGACCAAATTTGTGAACGTGACCAAAGAGTACTTCGCGCGCCAAGGGCGTCAGGTCGATATCATCAAGCTGTACGGCGCCATGGAGCTCGCTCCAATAATGGGACTGGCTGATCGCATCGTTGATATTGTCGATACGGGTAACACACTGCGTGCTAACGGGCTTGAAGCGATGGACCATATCGCTGATATCAGCTCTCGGTTGGTTGTAGGTCAGCCCTCAATGAAGATGAAGTACAGCCAGATTCAACCAATTTTAGAACGCTTGTCTGAAGCTGTAGTGGCAAAACGAGACGCCTAGCATGAGTGACACCGTGAAAATTCGCCGACTTAAAGTTGAACAGCCAGATTTTGATCAGCAGCTCAAACAGATGCTCGCTTGGGAATCAGTCTCGGATGCAGAAGTTAACCAGCGCGTAGAGCAGATTCTTGAGCAGGTAAAGGCTCAGGGAGATGCGGCTGTTGTTGAGCTGACAAATCGCTTTGATGCGACATCCGCCAAGACGATGGCTGATCTGGAGTTGAGTCAGGAGCGACTGCAGGAAGCGCTGACTAAGATCACTGCCGAACAGCGTCAGGCGCTAGAGATCGCTGCTGAGCGAGTACGTAGCTACCATGAACGCCAGTTGGCGACCTCTTGGCAGTATCAGGAGGCTGATGGCACGCTGTTGGGACAGCAGGTGACACCGATGGACCGCGTCGGGATCTATGTTCCAGGCGGGAAAGCGGCTTACCCCTCATCTGTGTTGATGAATGCTATGCCAGCAAAGGTTGCGGGTGTGGATGAGATCATCATGGTGGTGCCGACCCCTCAGGGGGTTATCAACGAGATGGTGTTGGCCGCAGCTGCAATTGCTGGAGTCACTCGAGTCTTTACCATTGGTGGGGCTCAGGCCGTTGCTGCATTGGCCTACGGCACAGAAACAGTGCCCGCGGTGGATAAGATAGTTGGACCAGGCAACATCTACGTCGCTACGGCTAAACGCGCGGTATTCGGTGTCGTTGGGATTGATATGATTGCCGGCCCATCAGAAATTCTTGTCATCTGTGATGGTGAAACCGAACCAGACTGGGTTGCCATGGATCTCTTCTCCCAGGCCGAGCACGATGAAGATGCACAACCCATACTTATAGCTACCAGTGCGGCGTATATCGACCGTGTTGAGGCGAGCATTGCCAAGCTGCTTCCTACAATGGAGCGCAAGGACATCATCGCGGCATCTATGCTCAACCGTGCGCTGTTGATTGAGGCTAAAGATCTACAAGAGGCTGCGGCTATATCAAATAGAATTGCGCCTGAGCATTTGGAGTTGTCGGTAGAGGATCCACAAGCCCTGCTACCTTTAATCAAGCACGCCGGTGCGATATTCATGGGGCGCTACACGGCCGAGGCGCTGGGCGATTACTGCGCTGGACCAAATCACGTTTTGCCGACCTCGGGTACGGCTAGGTTCTCATCTCCGCTGGGCGTTTACGATTTCCAAAAGCGCTCGTCCCTTATCATGTTCTCGGCCGAGGGCGGTTCAGAGATGGGTAAGGTGGCCTCCGTTTTGGCGCGCGGCGAGGGACTAACCGCCCACGCTCGCTCTGCCGAATACCGCATTCTCGATAACGAGTAGCTTATCCACTAGCGGCTGGTCGGGCGCTCGCTTGTGAGTATCTCCAGCCGTTGCTTCTCGCCGTTGCGGTAGATTGTGAAGTAGGTGATTTCGCCGGGCTCAACCTTCGCAATGTAGTTCATTGCCTCCAAACCATTCCCTACTACCGGTGTGTCGTTGATCTCTAGTAGCACGTCTCCTGGGCGGATTCCCGCGCGTTGAGCCGGGCTATCGCGGAATATTCCGGAGATCATTAGGCCGGTTTGCTTCGCGTCTAGGCCAACCTCTTGCGCTTCGGTTGGTGTGAGGCCATGAGCTTCAACGCCAACCCAACCACGCACAACACGCCCTTTGGATATCAAGTCTTGCATCACCTGAGTCACCTGATCGGCCGGAATCGCAAAACCTATGCCTTGAGAACCACCGCTTTTAGAGAATATGGCAGTATTGATGCCGACCAAGTCACCGCGCGCAGTGATCAGGGCTCCACCCGAGTTGCCGGGATTAATTGCGGCATCGGTTTGAATAAAGTCCTCGTAGGTGTTGAGGCCGAGCTGGTTACGGTCCAAACCAGAGATAATGCCCTGAGTGACAGTCTGACCCACACCAAAGGGGTTGCCGATTGCCAGCACCACGTCACCGACTTTCAGCGATGATGAGCTGATCAGATTTAGGTTCGGCAGGTCAGTTAGATTGATTTTAAGCAGCGCTAAATCAGATTCGGGATCAGTACCGATAATGCGTGCATCCTGCTCTCTGCCATCTTTTAGGGCAATCAGGATGCGATCGGCGGCCGCTACAACGTGATTGTTTGTGATTACATATCCATCGGAAGTGACAATAACACCCGAGCCTAGGTTGTTGAGTACGCCACTAGTTGGGGTAATGGTGTCATCAGCAACGCGATTGGTTCGAGTAAAGACACTCACAACGGATGGTGCGGCGCGATCTACCGCCGCCGCGAAGCTCGGGATTGCTTGGGCCTCAAAGCGCTGCTCGTTTAGATCAACAAGTTCCAATCGGCTGGGACGCTCGCCCAGGAGCTCGGGGAACTGCTGCACAATAAAAAGTGCAGCGAGTACACCGGTGATTGTTGGCCATAGTAGTTGCGTTGCTCGAAGTCCCATAGATTGCATCCCTTTGTATTCAAAGCTGATTATATGTAGGTCAGCGGGTAGAATGCGAGAAAAGCGGAGACTTCGTGGAGAATTTCAATGTCTGTTATGCGTTCTGAACTTGTAAGCTATACCAATAGCGCGCTCTCTATCGACAAATTTAGCGATTACTGTCCCAATGGTCTGCAGGTTGAGGGGCGCAGTGACATTCGCAAAATAGTTGCAGGAGTAACTGCCTGTCAGGCGCTCATTGACGCTGCTATTGCGGCTGAAGCTGATCTTATCTTGGTTCACCACGGCTATTTCTGGAAAGGTGAGGCGCAGCCTTTGGTGGGCCTAAAAGGGCGGCGCATTAAAGCGCTGATGCAGGCGGATATCAACCTGCTGGCCTACCACCTTCCGCTGGATGCACATCAAACTTGGGGTAATAACGTACAGCTTGCCCATATTTTGGGGATCAGAGTTGAGGATGGAATGGAGCCTGGCAACCCCTTGAGTATCGGTAACATTGGCTCCTTGGACCGCGCGTTATCGGCTGAGCTCTTTACCCAGCAGGTGTCTGAAAAGCTTGGGCGCGAGGCGCAGTTGATTAGTGGTGGTGATAGAGAGGTTAAGCGGGTCGCCTGGTGTACGGGGTCCGCAGAGCGAATGATTGAGCAGGCTGATCAGCTCGGCGCTGATATGTTTGTCAGTGGAGAGATCTCAGAGCCAGTGGTGCATTATGCACGAGAGGCTGGAATCCACTACTTAGCTGCAGGGCATCATGCGACTGAGCGTTACGGTGTGCAGGCTTTAGGCCAACACTTGGCTGAGAAGTTTGATCTGGATTACCAATATATCGACATCGATAATCCAGTCTGATAGCGCAACACTTAGCTATTAGCTACTCTTTGGGGCTCTTCCCAGTCTCCTGAACGGCGTGATCAAGGCGCGGCTCTTCGTGCTCTGGCTCGCCACGTAAACCGAATCGATCGGAGAGCGTGCCGGGCTCATTCTGGTCCCGCTTGGGGGCATAATCTAGCGGCATGTGAATCTCATCGCTTTTGGCCTGAGGTTCTGATTCAGTTTCGCTAGCCTGTTGCTCTATACCCGCCTGCTTCTGCAGAGTTGCGACCAGCTTTTCGTCACGACATAAAACGGATGCGCTGGAGGCCAAGTGTTGGTGAACCTTTTGGTATTGGTTAGTCAGGTCGTTTACCAAGTCGGCTGTCACGCTAAAGTGCTGATTAACCTCATCACGGTACTTCTCTAGCTCGTGTTGTGTGCGGTCGAGCTCTTCAGCAAGTCTCACCTCACGAGATCCACTGTTGCCATTGCGTCCAAAAAGGAAGCCTAAAAGCGCACCCACGATTAGTGCAGCGATGGCGATAACCCATACAGTATTTTGGTCCACGAGAACTCCCTGATAGTGCGTTGTTATCTATAGAATAAATCAAAGTCTGGTACTTGCACATGCTAGAATCAGGCTTTCACTGAGTTAGCTTAAAAGTGCAGCCTAAAAGTGTATCAAAGTCTAATCGCTCTGTTTCTACTAATTCTAGTCCAACTGCCCGTTAAAGCCTCCGACCCGCTTCGTTTAGTCGTGCTGGCCCCCGATTTGGCCAACAATTTGGTAGTGATGGAGGCCTCTGAGCAGATTGTTGGCATCATCGCGAATCCTAGTCTGCAGGCGCTGTTACCTGAGGCTGCGGTTGTAGGCGACCATCAACTGCTCAATGTCGAGCAGATTCTGGGATTGGAACCTGATTGGGTTATTGCCTGGGAGGGAGGTAACCCGGAGTCACAGCTACAGCGCCTAGAGAGCTTAGGATTGAACCTGCTTCGCATTAGAACGGAGAGACTGACCGATCTACCGCAGCAGTGGAGCCAGTTTGGCGTATTGTTGGATCGCGAACCCCAAGCTGAAAGATTGATATCGCAGTTTGAACAGGGCCTTGCCGAGCTACAAAAGCGAGATGCAAAGCCTGTTCGGCTCTTCTACGAGCTTTGGCACGATCCTCTGATGAGTCTGAATGGCTCAAGTTGGATCGCTGACATTTTTGAGCTCTGTGGAGCTGAAAATATTTTAGGCGCTAGCTACGAAGCCTATCCACAAATCGGTGAAGAGGCAGTTTTAGCGGGTAATGTAGAGCTGATCCTCGCAAGTAGCGAGTTGCCCGAGCATTGGAGAGAGAAGTGGCGAAAATGGCCGCAGATTCCAGCAGTTGCTCAGGATCAACTCTATACTGTTAATGCGGACGACTTGCACCAACTTACCCTCAATACGTTGCGCGGGGTGCGAGAGGTTTGTCTAGCAGTGGAACGGGCTCGCCAGGTGTATTAGTCCCTCTTAACCTCTCAGCTTGTAATAAGGGGAACCTTTTGGACTTCAATCAAACTCTAAATGAGATTGTGTCACGCCTGCATAAACTGGGTGACCTGCCCGTATTTAGCGCCACGGTTAACCAGATTCGCCAACTTAGCCACTCAGAGGAGACCGATGCTATGGCTCTCGCCATGGCAGTGATGAAGGACGCAAACCTCTCGGTGAGGGTGCTAAAACTGGCCAACGCACCGATGTTCAACCCCAACAAAAAGCAGATAGCCTCTCTGTCGCGCGCGGTTGTCCTGCTGGGCTTCGAGCGCATACTCAATCTCGCGATGACTATCAAGCTGGTTGAGAGCCTGCGCTCTGATCAGTCTGACAAAAACCTAGATCGACTACTGGTTCAAGCATTTCTTAATGCGGCGATTGCACGCGAGCTAGCTGACGCTGCTAAGTTGCGTAAGGCTGAGGGGGTCTACTTAAACGGTCTGTTGCATAACCTTGGTGAGATACTAGTCGCCTACACCTTACCCCAGCGCTATGAGCGGATTCTCAGCGAGTGGCAAAAGGCTAATACCAGTTGGTCAGAGGCACAGCTGGGTCAATTGGGGGCAGAGTTCTCTGATATCGGTCAGGAGTTTGCTGGAAGTTGGGGGTTTCCTCAGTCGCTCGTGCACTCAATGGATCGCTACACCGCAACCAAACTTGAGGGTCGCGATCGTAGTGCGCATCAAATTGCTGTTGGCAGCAGTTTGATACTTGCCAAGCTATACAGCACTGGTGATGACGATAGCCGAACGTTAGAGAAACTGTTTGCCGATTTTAGTCAAGAGCTCAATGTTCGTACCGATCTAATAGAGGACGCTGTTAGTCAGGCTTACAAATTGGCTGCTCAATTAGCAGAGGAGGTGGGGCTACCAACCGCTTCCCTCAAACCTAGGCTGACAGATCAAGCGGACGAGTACCTCGAAGAGTTTGCCGAGGAGGTCGCTTTCTACTTGCATTCGCGGGAGCAGAAGCAGAGGGCTGAAGAGTTGCGAAGTACGCCTGTGTTCAACGCCCCTGTGGAGCCAAATACAGGGTTGATTGAGGCGCTTTCAGCCTATACTAAGCTGATTCGTGAGGAGGCGCCGGCAACCAAGCTAATCGATGCAGCTCTTAGCTCCGTAATCGATCACTCGGGGCTAGATAACGCGATTTTTCTCATTCTGGCAGGGAAACCACCTCAGCTCAAAGTTAAGCTCCAGAGGGGAAAAGATGCGTCGCGTGTTGCAGCATTTCTTGATGCTCAATCTAGCTCCGCTGTATCTCGACTGCTTCAGGCTGTGTGTGTCAAAGGCACCAATCTACTCATAACTGATACCAGTGCGGCCGACTGGAGGGGGCGCTTACCTGAGGAGCTGGTTGTTGAGACCAAAGCTAAAGGGTTTATTCTTAGCGGTTTGAGTGTAGGTGGAAAGGCGCTTGGTTTGATCTACCTTGATAGCCAGTCGGCACCGATATCGGACACCGACTATGCTGTTTTTAACCAGTTTAGCCTGCTATTTCGAAACACTCTTGAGGGGCGCTCAAAAGAGAAGCGTTAAGGAGCGAGCAGTTTTAAACACCTAGGGCTTTGGTGGCTGGTTCTAAAGCTACTTGGCTTTTGGGTATCTATTCCGTCAAACCTTTGAAGAATGACTTGGTACCCTCCCAGGCATCTTTGCCCACGTCGGCGGCTTTGCCTGCACCGACAGAGGTTGAACAGGCTGCTCGCTCTGCTACGCAGCGTGATTTACAGCCCGTGCGCGCAGCTTTGTCATCAGTATGGCGGCTGTCGCAATTGAGATTACAGATCTCTTGCTGACGATCACAGCCGATGGTCTGATCGACTACCTGAGACTCCTGATAGATCTCTTTTCCTGACTCGTAAGCCGACTCCGCGCC
>JABXHP010000086.1 GCA_013373575.1 Oceanospirillaceae bacterium
CGCTTGAGCGTCGATCTTCAGCTGAGCGATCCATTGAGTTTGGTGGTTAACTTCAATGATCAACTGCGCACTGCGATGCGCCTTGGTGATAATCCCGCAGGGCACTTCACGCTGGGTGGTGAAGCGCCAAGATTGCCGCAACAAGGCGGTTACAAAATTAGCGGTGAGGTTGAGGAGCTAGCCCTCAATGAGGTGTTTGAGACGGTTAGCAGTATTAGTCAGAGTTTTGGTGGCGGATCAAGTAGCGCTGCTCCGAATATCGCCGTCGATTTAGGTGTGCAGACGCTGACCCTCGGATCGCTCTATCTAAAGCAGGTGGGGGCAGAGCTGAATCGTCTGGGGCAGGAGTGGCAGTTAAGCCTGAGTGGACCCGATGCTGGTGGACTCGTCTCTTGGAGTAGTGCACAGCCGACCTACCGTGCAGCACTGAATAAGTTGCATCTCAACAAGCCAGAGACCGAATCGACGCAGGTTCGCGAAGTGGAGCCCGAGCCTACCGATCGATCCATCTTTGAGGCGGTGCCCGCCGTCGATTTCGACGTTGCGGACCTGCGCTGGAACGCAGCGAAGCTCGGACGCTGGCGTGCTAGTTTGCGGCCTGCTCAGGGGAGTGTAGAGCTCAACTCCATACGCGGTGAGATGCAGGATGTTGAACTCAACGGCAGCGCCAGTTGGATCATGACCGATCGCGAGCTTACCCGAGTGAACCTCGCGTATACAGGGAGAGATCTAGGTAAAACGCTGGAGAGCCTCGGCGAAACTCGTTTAATAGAGACCGATAGCTTGGAGGGGCGTGTGGCTCTAGCTTGGGAAGCAGCTCCCTGGCAAGTGGCCAGTGACCGCATGTACGGCAACTTCCGTTTCGCCGCTGGTAAGGGGCGTTTATTAGAGACCTCTGGAGGTTCAGGGTTACTGCGACTCTTTGGTATTCTTAATTTCAACACCCTTGTACGGCGCCTGCAGCTCGACTTTAAAGACCTATTTGCCAAAGGGTTAGTATTCGATAGCCTTGAAGGTAACTTCCTGCTTGAGGAGGGTGTGGCGCGATCAGTGGTGCCATTGACCATGAAGGGACCCTCAGCGGGTATGCTTGCTGAGGGGGCTGTTGATCTGGGTGAAAAAACCTTAGATATGCAGGTGAATGTGACTTTACCTCTAATCAGTAATACGCCACTCGCTGCGGTTCTGCTTGGCGCTCCTCAAATAGCCGGCGCACTCTTTCTGATTGATAAATTGATCGGTGACGAGATTGAGAAGGCGACCTCAATTGCCTACACCCTAACGGGTGGTTGGGATAGCCCGGAACTTAAACTCCTAGAACGCCAAAGTGACGTCAAATGAGCCGAGTAGCGCTGGTTCAGATGGTGTCGGGTGCTGATGCTGGGCGAAATTTGCAGCAAGCGGCTGAAGGGGTCTCAAAAGCTAAGTCTTTGGGCGCCAAGCTTGTCCTTTTGCCGGAGAACTTCCTGCTGTTTGATTCTGCCAACCTCGTTAGCTTTGCGCACTCGTTGCGCTCCGCTGATGCTTTTGAGGCACTCGCTACGTTGGCCCGCAAAGAGTCCATATGGATTGTTGCTGGTAGCTTTCCCGCTCCAGCAACGCAGGGGAGGGCTTATGCTCGCTCCTTGGTACTGAATGATTCTGGTGAGTTGGTTTGCCAGTATGATAAGCGTCACCTGTTTGACGTCGATGTCTCTGATGCCAAGGGCGCCTATCGTGAGTCCAGCTGGATCGCTCCGGGCGATGCGCTGTCGGTGTGCGCGACGCCCTTGGGTCAGCTCGGTCTCTCCATCTGCTACGACCTTCGGTTCGCGCAGCACTATCAACGGCTGCGTGCTATGGGCGCTCAGCTTCTAAGTGTTCCCTCAGCGTTTACTCAGGTTACTGGAGAAGCGCACTGGGAGGTGCTGTTGCGGGCACGAGCAATTGAGACCCAGTGTTACGTACTGGGAGCGGGGCAGGGGGGAGATCACGGCAACAATCGACACACCTATGGACACTCTATGATTGTCGACCCCTGGGGTCGGGTGGTCGCGAAAGCGAACCCCCAGGGGTTTGATGTGATCAGTGCCGAGATAGATCTTAACGAGCTGCAGCGTATTCGTGAGCAGATGCCAGTGGAGCAGCAGAGGAGAGACTGAACAGCTCGGCCCTGCGGCATAGTCTACTCTTCGCTATACTCGTCGAGGTCGCGTAGGTACTGGAATAGCTTGCGGAAAGAGGCGGGTGGTTTGTTCTGCTGGCGCTCTTTAACTGCGTTGCGCATCAACCCTCTTAGGTGTTGAATATCGCATTCTGGGTAGCTCGTAATGACATCGTTGAAGGCGGCTTGGCTGCGCTCTGTGTCTTCATCAATAAGCTGTTCACGCAGGCGCTCAAGGCGGTGAAAACGCTGGTTGTGAGCTTCAGAAGCGGAGTCAAAACGCTCCACTGCAGCACGAATCGCATCCTCGTCCTCTGTACGCATCAGCTTCCCAATGAAGTTTAAGTGGCGTTTCTTTGCGCCGTTGCTGCTGATACGCCCCATCTCCTCAACCGCTTCGCGCAAACGTTCTCCCATGGGTACCTGCGCTTGTTGGTCGGGTCGGAGATCAGTGATGCGTTTTCCCAAATTCTGCAGCTCATCCATGTAGCGCTTCATCTCGGTGCGACTGACGTATTCGATCTCCTCTTCAGGCTCTTCGTAACGCTCTTTTCTCATAATTAAACTATCCGTAAAAGAAGGTGGCTAGGCCTAGGAAGGCGAAGAAACCAACCACGTCGGTTATGGTGGTTAGTAACACGCCGCCAGCCAATGCCGGGTCTATGCCGGCTGACTTAAGGCTTAGAGGTAGCAGGCTGCCCGCCGAGGCACCGGCTATAAGGTTTATGACTATTGCTAGGGCTATAACAATACCGATGGTCGTATCCTGAAACCAGATCACCGCTATCACAGCAACCACGCTTGCCCAGAGAATACCATTCAATAGGCCCACAACAAGCTCACGGTTGAAGAGCCAACCGATATTGGAACTCTCTATGTGCCCCAGTGCTTGCCCACGAATCACCAAAGTAAGCGTTTGGCTTCCGGCGATACCACCCATGGAGGCAACAATCGGCATGAGTACGGCGAGTGCTACGACCTGTTCAATGGTCGCTTCGAACAGTCCGATGACCGCGGATGCAAGAAATGCCGTTATCAGGTTAATTCCCAACCATACAGCGCGGCGTTTACTGGTTTTAAAGATGGGGGCAAAGGTATCCTCATCTTCATCAAGACCCGCCATACTCATCAGCGAGTGGTCGGCATCTTCGCGGATTACGTCTACCACGTCATCGATGGTGATACGCCCAAGAAGCTGCCCCTCGTCATTCACCACCGGTGCAGAGATAAGGTCGCGCTGCTCAAATATGCGCGCGACCTCTTCATCTGGCAGATCTGCGTGGATAGCATCCTCACCGTCGGCCTGCATGATCTCTCTAACGAGCATCTGCGGATCTGCGGTGATAAGACG
>JABXHP010000029.1 GCA_013373575.1 Oceanospirillaceae bacterium
TATCCGCTCCGCTTTCTACCCGCTATTGGGTGAGCGCTGCTGGGGTCCAATCGGTAACCTCATTGATATTTTGGCTGTTTTGGCGACTATTTTTGGTCTGGCTACCTCGCTGGGTCTTGGTGCGCAGCAGGCAGCGGGCGGGCTTAACTACTTGTTTGGCATCGACGGAGGCCTTAGCACGCAGATCGCTGTGATTATTCTGGTTACAGCAATAGCTTTGATCTCTGTTGCTCGCGGCCTTGATGGTGGTGTGAAACTGCTTAGTAACATCAACATGCTTCTAGCTGCAGCGCTTATTGGTATTGTGATTGTTGTGGGTTCAACTGGTGCGATCTTCGGTACGATCGGCACGATTCTGACTAGCTATGCTGAGAATATCATTCCGCTGTCTAACTGGATTGGCCGTGAAGACCAGACCTTCTTCCATGACTGGACTGTATTTTACTGGGCTTGGTGGGTGAGCTGGTCACCATTCGTGGGCATGTTCATTGCGCGTGTTTCTCGAGGCCGCACAGTGCGTGAGTTTATTACAGCAGTGCTGCTAACACCGACCCTAGTGACGGTAGTCTGGATGGCAGTAATGGGTGGTTCTGCGATTGATCAGGTATCTAATGGTGTAGGTTCACTCGCAGGTGGTCTGGGTGATGTGGCTCAGGCGATGTTCCAGATGTTTGAAAACCTACCACTGACCGCACTAATGTCGGTTCTGGGTATTATTCTCGTGCTCTGCTTCTTCATCACCTCTGCAGACTCTGGTTCGCTTGTTATCGACAGTATCACTGCGGGTGGTAAGATCGACGCGCCGATGCCTCAGCGTCTCTTCTGGGCAACCCTAGTGGGTCTGATTGCTGGTACGCTGCTTGTCGGTGGTGGCTCAGAAGCGCTATCTGCTCTGCAGGCGGGTGCGATTACCACAGGTCTTCCGTTTACTGTGGTACTGGTGCTAATGTGTGTGAGCTTGTTCAAAGGGCTTGCGTCTGAGACACACCTGTACAAGTAAATGGTGTAATTGATAGCGGAGTAAGATGGCTATGATGTTTGCCGATCTCGTAGATCTTGTCGATCTAACAGGTCAGCTTAGGGAGTTCGGTATCAACCTGAATAGTGATGCCGATCCCGGTGAGATTAACCAGGCGACTGAAGAGTGGCTACTCAGTGCGACTACTGAGCAAGTGAAAGCCTTGCTGGAGAGCCTTGAAGCGTTCCAGCAGGCGTCCCAGGGCTTGATATTACCGGCTGCTAAAGATGTGCTCGATACGCTATTAGATGAGCTTAGATCGCGCTAACTGCAGCTCTAAACAGATGCCAATGAAACGTCGAGACGGCGCACTCCAGAGAGTGCGCCGTTTTTATTTGGATTAAATTTCGGAGCTTTCACTATGAATAGCAGTCTCGGTATTCTAGGTGTCGGGCATCTAGCGACGTATGTAATCGCTGGGCTGCGTCGCGCTGGCGACCAGCGTGAAATCCTGCTCTCGCCTCGCAATGCGCAGCGAGCGCAAGCATTGGTTAGAGAGCATCGCTGTGTCCAGGAGCGCTCCAATCAGACAGTGGTCGAACGCGCTAGGATAATACTCTTGAGTGTGCGTCCACATCAGCTTGAATCCTTGCTAGAACCCTTAGAATTTAAAGCTGATCATCTACTTATCTCTTGTGTGGCAGGTGTAAGTTTAGAACACCTGCGGTCGCTCGTTGGGGACGCTCAAGTGGTACGCACCTTACCGCTAGCCTGCGCTGAAGTCGGTGAGGGGGCTGTGCCTCTCTACCCTGAACACCCGGAAGCTAGTGCGCTGCTGTCTCAGCTTGGTGAGCTTGTGTTGCTGGGAAGTGAAGCACAGTTTGAACTCGCAAGTGTAGCTGCCTGTATGAATGGTTGGATGTTTAAGTTCTTTGCCCAACTCACAGAGTGGTACGCGGCTCAGGGGCTGGCACCAGAGACTGCAAAGGCGCTAGTCTTACACGCCTTTAGCGGGGCAGTTTCGCTAGCCGACGCTTCCACTGACAAGAGTATGGTGGAGATCAGCGATAGCATTGCGACAGAGGGTACTTACACCAAACTGGGCCTTGATATGCTGGAGTCCCAAGGCGCTTTCGACCTTTGGGTAGACGCCTGCGCTGAGGTTGAGAAAGCGTTGAAGAGCTGACCCCTAGTCTAGGGTCAGCTCGCAAGCTTTAGAGCTCGCGCATCAAACGGTTAGCATCATAGATTGCTGCGTGAGTATTTCTTGAAGAGATGGCATCGCCAATCCGGTAGAGTTGGAAACGACCGGCAGGGTTGTTGTTGACCGTCTGCGGCTTGGTGTTAATGAGCTCGTCGTAGTTAACTTCACCAAGATTGGTTGAGTGTGGCTTGAGCTCGAAATAGAGCTCATCCATTGGCAGAGTACCGTGATTAACCAGTATCTGATCATAGACTTTAACCCGCTCATCACTGCAATAGTCGCTGCCTATACGGGCGTGGAGTCCATCAGCCTGTTTCTCCACGCTAAGTAGGCGATAGGTAAGGGTAAACTGGGTATCAAGCTTTTGCAGCGAGCGCATGTAAGGCACGAGATTCATCCCCATCACCTCAGGAGCAAAGCTGCGATCTGGCGTCATGATCTCCACATGTACGCCTCTAGCCGCGAGTATCTCGGCAGCTTGGAGGCCGACATGATCGCCGGCATCATCGAATATAAGCACACGCTTAGCTGGTTTGATGTCACCGGCTATAACATCCCAGCAGGAGGTGAGGTGCTGATTGCCCTGTTCTAGAATCTCTGTCTGTGGGTATCCTCCTGTTGCAACAATGACAACCTGCGCGTCGGTCGCCAGAATATCATCGGCCTCTGCCCAAGTGTTGTAGTGGAATTGCACGCCAAGACGTTCGCACTCTGATACTCGCCAATCAATGATCGACTGCATTTCGCGTCGGCGTTCGCTCTGGGCGCTCAGGGCCACCTGACCACCTGCCGAGTTGGCTGCTTCGTACACGTCCACCTTATGACCACGCTCAGCTGCCACACGAGCGGCCTCAAGTCCGCCGGGACCTGCGCCAATTACAACGATGCGCTTCTGCTCTTTGGCTGGAGTTATCTGGTGGGGTAACTCCTCTTCACGTCCGGTAGATGGATTGTGGATACAGTAAGCAGCTCCGCCTTGATAGATTCGATCCAAGCAGTAGTTGGCACCAACACAAGGACGGATCCGCGCCTCTTCGCCCGCGATTAGTTTGCGGATTAGGTGAGGGTCTGCCATGTGGGCTCGGGTCATACCCACTAGGTCGAGCTTACCTTCGGCGATCGCATAGCGCGCAGTTGCGAGGTCAGGGATTTTTGCAGCATGGAGTACCGGCATCTGTGTTGCGGCACGAATCTCTCCAGCAAACTCAAGGTGAGGGTTATTGCGCATTCCCTGAATAGGGATCACATCGGTAAGCGCAGCATCCGTATCTATGTGGCCGCGAATAATGTTAAGGAAATCGACTTGGCCGCTAGCTTTGAGAATTTGCGAAATTTCTAGGCCATCCTCTTTGCTCAACCCTCGAGCAAGAAGCTCATCAGCGGTGTAGCGCAGGCCAACAATAAAGTCAGGCCCCACACGTTGACGAATCGCAGCCAGCACATCGAGTGTGAATTTGAGACGCTGCTGCAGGTCTCCACCATATGGGCCATCGAGCGTATTGGTGAGCGGTGACCAGAACTGGTCCATAAGGTGGCCATAGGCTTCGAGCTCAATACCATCCATGCCGCCTGCCTGCATTCGCTCAGCCGCATCTGCATAGTCATTGATAATGCGCGCTATATCCCAGTCTTCGATCTGTTTCGGAAAGGCTCGATGGGCGGGCTCTCGCTTGTGAGAAGGTGATACGACGGGTAGCCAGTCACCAGTATCCCAGCGTGTTCTGCGACCCAAATGTGTGAGCTGGATCATGATGGCTGCACCCTGTTCATGCACAGCATCGGTCAGATTACGGATGTGCGGTACAACCTCATCTTTATAGACCAGCAGATTGCTGAAAGCCGGAGGGCTATCTTTTGAAACAGCGGCCGATCCGGCGGTCATTGTCATACCTATGCCGCCTCTAGCGCGCTCTACGTGGTAAGCGATATAACGGCTTTTAGGCATGCCGTCTTCGGGATATGCAGGCTCATGCGAGGTCGTAATTATGCGGTTGCGTAGTTCAAGGTGTTTCAACTTGTAGGGTTGGAGTATAGGGTCCATAGCGAACAATCTACCGTTTTTATTGTTATTTAATCAGCACTCTTTCTGGAACAAAAAAAGGGAAGCCGATGACTCCCCTTTTTCTCTAAAAACACGCGCTAGCGCAACTTACTTTGCTAAGTTTTTCTTGGTGGTTTCGCTGTACCACTCGAGGAAGTTGATTACCCCAAACTCGTAAGTTTTTGAGTAAGGGCCAGGGCGGTAGGCAATTGAGTTGATGCCGCGCTGGTTCTCTTCACCCAAAATTCGATCCTGGTCGTTGGTCGCATCCCAAACCAGACGCAGTCTTTCTATGTCGTAGTCGACGCCTTCAACAGCGTCTTTGTGGACGAACCACTTCGTAGTAACCATCGACTCCTGAGCTGATATCGGGATGACACGGAATACGATAAAGTGATCGCTCTGCATGTGGTTCCATGAGTTGGGCAGATGCAGTATGCGCATAGAGCCCAGCTGACGATTCTTAACGCGGCCCAGCAGCTTCTCACAGGCTTTGCCGCCGTCAATCGTCATGACGTCTACACCCTCTTTGAGGGGCATACGCACGATACGGTTACGCTTACCTACGCCATAGCTTTTATGCTCATGGGGAATGCCCTCAGCGTCCCAGGCTGCTGCTTGACGCGCGTAGTGGTCCAGAAAGCTCTGCGGGGCACGCGGATCGTTGGTATCGTCCCACTCCAAAAGAGAGTTTAGCAGCTCCGGGTGGCTACCATTACAGTGGTAACACTCGCGGTTGTTCTCTAATACGAGCTTCCAGTTAGCCTTCTCATACATGTTTGATTCGCAGGCGAGCTTGGTGTTCTCGACATCGTACGGCTCCATGTATGTTTCCAGTGTCTCAAGGAAATCGTAGAAGCCATCATCTGGAGCCTCTTCACCGAGGCATATGAAGATGAAGCCGCCGCCAGTCTTGCAGTGCGCGCGCTTAAGGCCATGGTCTTTGAGATCAAAATCAGCCCCCATCTCAGTGCCTGCAAACAGCAGCTTGCCAGAGGTGTCGTAGGTCCACTGATGGTAAGGACAAACTAGATTTGCCGCCTTGCCGCGATGCGCTGTACAGACGCGAGAACCGCGATGGCGACAGCTATTGTGGAAGGCGTTTACTGCACCGTCCGCTCCACGCACGATCAGAACAGGGTTTTTGCCAATCTCCACGGTGAAGTACTCACCTTTGGTGGGGATCTCGCTGGTCATACCAACAAACAGCCACTCCTTCTCAAAGATCTCTTCCATGTCCGCGCGGAACATGTAGGGGTCGTTGTACAGAGGTTGTGGGAGTGAATAGTCCGGGTTGCGCTCGCTGAGCAGTTTGTACATCTTGTCACGTGCCTGCTCTACAGAGGAGCA
>JABXHP010000235.1 GCA_013373575.1 Oceanospirillaceae bacterium
AGAGTACATTTAATTAGTCAAACTTACGACCTTTGCTAGCAGCGATGCGCATACGCAGTGCATTGAGCTTGATGAAGCCCTCTGCATCTTTCTGGTTGTATGAACCCGCATCATCTTCAAAGGTTGCGATGCTCTCATCGAACAGACTCTCTTCTGAACGACGCCCAACAATGGTTACGTTACCTTTGTAGAGCTTAACGCGCACCTCGCCGTTAACGTACTTCTGGCTTTCATCAATCAGGGTCTGGAGCAGCTTACGCTCCTCTGACCACCAGAAGCCATTGTAGATCAGCTTAGCGTAGCGTGGCATTAGCTCATCTTTGAGGTGGGCCGCTTCACGGTCTAGCGTGATTGACTCAATTGCGCGGTGCGCAGGAAGCATGATCGTGCCCCCCGGAGTCTCGTAACAGCCACGTGATTTCATACCCACGAAACGGTTTTCAACGATATCGAGACGGCCAATCCCGTTCTCGCCGCCAACTTTATTTAAGTAGGCTAAAACTGTGGCTGGGCTCATCTCTTCGCCGTTGATAGCAACGATATCGCCCTTCCGGTAGGTCAACTCTAGGTAAGTAGGCTGATCAGGCGCCTCCTCTGGAGAGACAGACCAACGCCACATGTCTGCTTCAGCTTCCGCCCAAGGATCCTCCAGAATGCCACCCTCGTAAGAGATGTGTAGCAAGTTAGCGTCCATCGAATATGGAGATTTTTTCTTCTTGTTGGAAAAGTCGACTGGAATATTGTGCGTTTCACAATAAGCCATGAGCTTCTCACGCGAGTTCAGATCCCACTCGCGCCATGGAGCGATAACGTGTACGCCGGGTTTCAGCGCGTAGGCACCCAGTTCGAAGCGTACCTGGTCGTTACCCTTACCCGTAGCGCCGTGCGAAATTGCATCCGCGCCGGTTTCATTAGCGATCTCAACTAGACGTTTGGCGATCAATGGGCGAGCAATTGAGGTGCCCAGCAGGTATTCGCCCTCATAGATGGTGTTGGCGCGAAACATAGGGAAGACATAGTCGCGCACAAACTCTTCACGCAGATCTTCGATGTAGATCTCTTTAACGCCTAGCGCCTCGGCCTTAGCGCGAGCAGGCTCGACCTCTTCACCCTGACCGATGTCAGCCGTAAAGGTGACGACTTCAGCCTTGTACTCATCCTGCAACCAACGCACGATTACAGAGGTATCAAGACCACCTGAGTACGCCAGCACAACCTTTTTAATATCGGACATTTTGAAACTCCAACACCTAAGACGAACACGCGAACGTGTTAAGGAAAAAATATGGCGCAGAAGTATAGCAGAGACGAAGGCATTAGTAAGGTTCGAGTTTTAATCAGTCCGCTCGAGCCGGACAGTCACACGACGGTTGCGCGTTCGATTATCAGCTGAATCATTTGGCACAACGGGGTAGCGTTCACCGTGGTAACGCGTCACCAACATATCTTCACTGATACCCAGCTGCACCAGGTAGCGCGTAACCTCCTCCGCCCGGCGTTTAGAGAGGTCACGATTTAGCAGTCGACGCCCTTGGTTATCCGAGTGACCATCGACATATATCTTCGAAATTTGCGGGTCAGTCTCAACATAGGTTTTCACCAAATCTAGGCGCGCGCGCGACGCTTGCGAGAGCTCCCATTGCGCCGGCGGGTAGAGTATCGCCGTACGTGCGATCTGATTAAAATTAACGGGTAGAAGCTGTGACAAGCACTCTGAATATTCAAGGAATGCAGGCCCAAAATTTGCCGCAGAGACCGATACTTTCGCATCGCTACCTGAGAGGTCGCTAGCGCTCAGCGTTGGCTGTAGACCCGAGCGAAGCGCGGCTAGCACTTTGGCAGATCCCGGCTCCGATAAACGCAGCTCTCGCATAACGCCGTCGATCTTAAGAGACTCCACGGTTTGGCTCGCCTGATTTGCACGCCAAGCCGGGGCAGCAATGTAAAATTTGGCATCTCCAGACACCAATCCGGGCTGTAGCGGCTCAAGCCAGAAGCGCACCGACTCACCGGCACCTCGCTCCAGCACGGCCGAACCAAATTCGGGCACCTGATGCGTCAAGCGACACGCGAAGGGGGACGCTTGCAATTGCCACTGCGACTGGTCAATCTGAACCTGATAGAGGGCGGCAGGCGCCGTCGAGCTAAGCAGCATAACAGCAACGAGCAGCGCGACTTTAATTGGCGATTTCATACGAATTAATGCGTATCTCAAAAACACTGTTTGTCGGGTTATCGGCACGAATAAGTATCTCTTTAACCGTTCCTATAGTCGAGCCCCTTACAAATGCTGTCCTAGCGGTGATCATTTGGTACACTTTAGCGGCACCTAATCAGCTCGTTAAGGATCTCTTTTGTCTTCAAGCCCTGCGCGCCATCCGATGGCAGACCGATTCCGCGGTTACCTCCCTGTTGTTATTGACGTTGAGACAGCGGGCTTTAACTCTCAGACAGACGCACTGCTCGAACTTGCGGCGGTAACCTTGACGATGGATGAAGAGGGTTACCTGGTGATAGACCAGTCATTTGAGGCTCATATAGAACCGTTCGAGGGCGCCAACCTTGAAGCCTCTGCGTTGGAATTTACCGGTATCGACCCGTGGAGCCCGGATCGCGAAGCGGAGCCTGAAGTGATGGCACTAGAGCGGATTTTCAAACCGATCCGTAAAGCGGTAAAAGCACATGACTGCAAGCGCGCCATCCTCGTCGGCCACAACGCCAACTTCGACCACTCGTTCCTCTGTCGCGCAGCTGACCGCGCAGATATAAAACGCAACCCCTTTCACCCCTTCTCGACCTTCGATACAGCAACCTTAGCTGGACTCGCTTACGGCCACACGGTACTGGCAAAAGCTTGCGAAATCGCAGGAATACCCTTTGACAATAAACAGGCACACTCAGCGCTTTACGACACCACTAAAACAGCAGAACTCTTCTGCCAAATAGTTAATCAGTGGAAGGAGCTTGGTGGGTGGGATCTTGTTTTGGCAACGCGCGAAGAGCAAGAGTAGGTCAACACTGCAGAAGTTTTAAAGCCAAGATAAAAATGCCCTGAGCGGCTCTACCGGTCAGGGCATCTCTTATTGCGTGCAGATTACTCTGCTTCAGCGTCACCTGCGGCGGCAGCGGCTTCAGCGACCAGCGTTTTCAGCTCGCCAGACTCCGCCATATCACAGATGATGTCGCAACCGCCTACCAACTCACCATTGACCCACAGCTGTGGGAAGGTTGGCCAGTTAGCGAACTTAGGAAGCTCGGTGCGAATATCGGGGTTTTCTAGAATATTAACAAACGCGAAACGCTCGCCACAGTTGATAAGCGCCTCGGATGCGCGAGAAGAGAAACCACACTGGGGGAAGCGAGGAGTGCCCTTCATATAAAGAAGGATAGCGTTGTTCTCAATCTGCTCTTTAATTGTATCAATCGTGCTCATTACAGCCAGTCCTCAAACGGTATTGCAAAATATGGCGCCTATCTTACCCGATATCTGAGTAAAAAACTCGGGAAATAGGTGGCAAGAGTTACGTCCGTTTAAGGTCCTTTGGAGCATCCACTGCGCTCCCCTTTTTAAAGCGACTCGCCGAGCGTTACTTTACCCAAGAGTCGCCGTGCATCAAGACCATTGCCAAACTCTTCTTGTGTCCCTACAATCCTCGCTTTGCGGCAGCTTTACGGCTGCCTTTTTGCGTTGTGTCCAGCGCAGTATGGAGGAGAGTAACCCGCAATGAACATGAGTCCAGTAATGCCCACTTACGCACGTTTTCCAGTCGCGTTTGAGCGCGGTGAAGGTATCTGGTTATACGATACCGAGGGCCGACGCTACATGGATGCATTGACCGGCATTGCGGTTACCGGCCTTGGCCACGCTCATCCAGCTGTGACTAAAGCGATCTGCGAGCAAGCTGCGAAGCTGCTCCACACCTCCAACCTTTATGAGATTGAGCATCAGCAAGAGCTTGGCGAGAAACTCTGCACCGAAGCAGGAATGGACGCGATCTACTTCTGCAACTCAGGCGCTGAGTCAAATGAAGCGCAGATTAAGCTCGCCCGCAAATGGGGGAACGAGCGCGGCATCTCCAACCCAAGCATCATCGTTATGGAACAGTCTTTTCACGGACGTACGCTGGCGACGCTAAGCGCGACCGGCAACCGTGCCATTCAAGCGGGGTTCGAGCCGCTGGTCAGCGGCTTTGTGCGTGTGCCTTTCGATGATATCGAGGCGGTG
>JABXHP010000259.1 GCA_013373575.1 Oceanospirillaceae bacterium
ATAAGCTGTGCTAATCGGTTGTATATCTGCTGTTCGGAGAGACGCACCTGCCGGGCAATCTGAGCCACATCCATACCTGCACGAAATAGCGCAAAAATTTCCTGTGTCTGGTTGTCACTCGCACCCTGCTGCTCGGCACTAAGGTGCTCTCGAATGACTTCTAGGAAGGCATCACCGTACTGCTCCAGCTTACGATCCCCTATGCCATTGATGCGCCGAAGTTGTATCGCAGTGAGCGGCTTGCGCTCAACCATCTCCATAAGAGTCGCATCATGAAAAATGACGTAGGGAGGAACATCCTGTTCGCTGGCGAGCTCGCGTCTGCAACTACGCAGAGCCTCCCACAGCTGATAATCACCGCCCGCCAACTGCTGTTCGGGTTTGCGAGGGGCTGAGCCTGTTTTAGTCGCGCGACGCAGGGGTTTAACATCACGACGCAGCTCGATGCCCTCCTCGCCTTTAAGCAGGGCGCGGCAGCTCTCGGCGAGGTAGAGTGAGCCAAAATTATCCGCAGTCACGTGTAGCAAACCCCGCGCTACAAGCTGGCGAAAGACTGAACGCCAAGTGGTACGGTCAAGCTCCCGCCCGATACCCCAGGTTGAGAGTTTTGGATGACCACGCTCTCGTGCGCGCTCGGTCTCATCACCAAGTAGAATATCGATAACCGAATTGACGCCATACTGCTGGCCACTGCGGTAGACCGCTGAGAGTGCTTTGCGCGCAACTTCGGTACCATCCCAAGTCTCAACCGGCTCCAGACAGTTATCGCAGTTACCGCAGTCTGGGTGGTCTGGCTCGCCAAAATAGGCTAACAGGGCACGTCGGCGACAACTGGTGATCTCACACAACCCAAGCATCGCCTCGAGTTTCTGCCGCTCTATCTGTTTCTGCTCAGCTCCCGCCTGCCCCGACTCCAGCATCTGGCGCTGGAATATCACATCCTGCAGCCCGTAGACCATCCAGGCGTTGGCGGGCTGACCATCGCGTCCGGCACGTCCGGTCTCCTGGTAATAGGCCTCTACCGACTTGGGAAGATCTAGGTGTGCTACGAAGCGCACATTCGGTTTATCTATGCCCATGCCAAAAGCGATGGTAGCAACCATAATCACCCCCTCTTCTGTGAGGAAACGGTGCTGGTTGTGCTGGCGCAGTTGAGGGCTCAGACCGGCATGGTAGGGCAAGGCGTTGTAGCCCTTCTCAGCCAGCCATGCGGCGGTATCCTCCACCCGTTTACGAGACATACAGTAGACTACACCCGCATCTTTCGAATGCTCACCCTTAATAAAACTCAACAGCTGCTCTTTGGCACGGTCCTTCTGCGCAATGCGGTAACGGATATTGGGCCTATCAAAGCCCTTTACGAAGACGTTAGCCCGTTGCAGATGCAGACGTTCCATCATCTCCGCGCGTGTACGAGCATCGGCGGTGGCTGTTAGTGCGATTCGCGGCACACTTGGGAAGCGTTCCGCCAACTGGCCAAGCTGCAGATATTCCGGCCGGAAGTCGTGACCCCACTGCGATACACAGTGAGCCTCATCAATAGCAAAAAGGGCGAGCCTCGCACGCTCTAGCAACGCTAGCGTGCGAGGCTGCAGCAACCTCTCCGGTGCGATATAGAGCAGATCGAGCTCACCACGCACCAGCGCGGCTTCGGTCTGCTGCAGCTGTTCAAACTCAATCGAGGAGTTGAGGCATCCCGCTTTAATACCCAGCAGTTCAAGCGCACTCACTTGGTCCTGCATCAGTGCAATCAGCGGTGAGACGATTATTCCCACCCCTTCACGTACAAGAGAGGGCAGCTGGTAGCAGAGCGACTTTCCACCACCTGTTGGCATAATAACCATCGCATCCTGACCGGCTAACAAGGTCTCTACCACCTGCTGTTGGGGGTCACGAAATTGGTCAAAACCGAAAATTTGGGTGAGAGTTTGGCGGGCCTGTTCAATCATGGGCTCTATTATCCGCGAAGCGCTGATTCAAGTCACGAGCACTTACCAGAGATTCGCGATACACTAACCGCACTAACCACTTGGGAATAACCACATAATGGCAAAGGATCCTATGATCACAGAAGCAGAACTTGATCTCCTCGAAGCATTCCTTCTATCCGACCAGGTATCAGAGACCGCTCTGGATCTGATTGGCGCCCACGGGCTGCTGTGTGCGCTAAACATCGCCCCCACCTCCACCCCTAAAGCCGAGTGGATGAGTCTGATTTTCGATGGCGAACCAAATTGGGAAAACGCCGAACAGAAAGCGCAGATAGAGAATCTTCTGACGAAGCTAGACAGCACCGTTAGCAACGACCTATCCGCTGATCAGGAGGTTCCCCTACCCTTTGAGCTGACGTTGGAAGTTGAGGACGAGGATGACACGGCTGAGGTTACCCTCTGGTCGGAGGCCTTCATGGAGGGTGTATTCCTTAATGAGGCGGACTGGTTTGAGCGTGACGAGGAGACGGTTGCCGGACTCCTGCTGCCAATTATGGTGGCATCTGAGCTGTTCGACGACCCAGAGATTCAGGATATCCGCAAGGACCGTGCGCTATGTGAAGAGATGTGCGATCAGATCCCTGAAGTTCTGATCGACCTTTACCTGCTCTATCACGCGCCGGAAAAGTAAGGTTGTAACCTGCTGCAAACCATTAGAGCACGTTGAAACGATCGCCCAGCTGGCAGTGACGTACTGCTAGCTGCTCCAATCCCGCCTGATTCTCTACCTCTACCCGCAACTGCTCCTCATAGCC
>JABXHP010000158.1 GCA_013373575.1 Oceanospirillaceae bacterium
TCTGACTGAACCAGCGATCCTCGCGGGTAAACTTCATGTAGTAGTAGAGGCCAACCAATCCTCTAGCCACAAAAGCGAGGGTAAATGAGAGCCAGAGCCCAGTATTACCCATGGCTTGTGTCAGCCACCAGAGCGGAAGAAAAACGAATAGCACGGTGATCAGCATGATCTGCTGCATCGCTCGTGTCTGGGTTGTGCCTATAAGCACACCGTCGAGCAGATAGCTTCCGACGGCTATTACCGGTAGCAACCAGACCCAATGAAGGTAGGAGACTGCGAGGTTGTAAACGGACTCGATATCAGTCATTAAACTCAGTATCAGCTCCCCGAAGAGTACAAATATCAGCATTAATGCGACGGCAAAGATAACCGACCATAGAGCGGCACTAAACACGGCAGCGTAGAAGCCACGCGAGTCGCGCGCGCCGGCGTAGCGCCCGCAACCCGCCTCACTAGCGTGGGCGAAGCCGTCCAGAGCGTGCGAGATAAGCATCAGGAAATTGAGTAGTAGAGCGTTAGCTGAGAGCACCTCAGTACTCAGTCGCGCGCCTTGGGCCGTGAAGAACGCGAACATAAAGAGCAGCAGCGCGGTACGAATAAAGAGGTAGCGATTAACTTTTACCAGCTTGGTGTATGCCTGCAGGTGCGTTAGCGCTTGGGAGTTGACCTCGCCCCCAACATCTTTCAACTGTCGCAGCACAAATAGAATGCCGGCTATGAGTCCGGAGTACTCGGCTATTACTGTTGCCGCAGCCACCCCTTGTGCACCCCAGCCGAAACCCCAGACAAAAACCAGGTCAAGAGCAAGGTTAACTAGGTTGACCAGTGTAAGTAGATAGAGTGGTACGCGGGTATTTTGATTGCCAACAAACCAGCCGATGATGACATAGTTGATTAGCGCCGCAGGGGCACCGTAGATACGAGTAAAGGCGTAATCATTCGCAGCGCTGGAGACATCGGCCTCTGGCCCCATCAGATTGAGCCCGAGGGTCAGCAGTGGCCACTGCAGAATCAGCATTAGCAGTGCAAGCGTTGTAGCGAAGATTCCACCCTGGAACAGAAGAGTACGGTTTGCCTGATCGTCATTGCGCCCAACTGCCTGAGCTACGAAGCCTGTGGTGCCCATACGCAAGAAACCAAATGCCCAGTAGATACTGGTAAAGAGCGTCGCACCTACTGCCACAGCACCGAGGTGGCGTGGATCGTCGAGGTGCCCAACAACTGCACTATCGACCAGTCCCACCAGAGGCACGGTAATATTGGAGAGCATCATTGGCCAGGCTAGCGCCCAGACCCGTTGGTGCATCTGCCAGCTAGGCCAACTGATCATTGGCGCGCCCTAGGGGTAAGAAATATCAGCAGGAATATAGCTAAGGCCGTAACCACCACGGATGGGCCTGCTGGGGTATCGATAAACCAAGAGAGCCCAATACCGCCAGCGACAGCTAGGGCGCCTAATAAGCTTGCGAAAATTGCCATCTGTTCTGGCGTGTTCGCCAGTCTACGTGCTGCTGCAGCAGGCATGATCATCAGCGATGTGATCAGTAGCACGCCGACTAGCTTCATTGCACCTGCGATCACCATGGCGATCAATAGCATCAGTGCCAAGCGGTAGCGCGCAACTGCGATACCCTCAACCTGCGCTAGCTCCTCATTAATAGTGATAGCTAGTAGTGGCTGCCAAAGCCAGTAGATCATCGCCAATACCGCCAAAGCTCCCAATAGAATCCACTTTAGATCCTCGGGTGTTATCGCCAGTAGATCACCGAATAGATAGGCTTGAAGGTCAACGCGGACGTTATCCAGCAGGGATACAGCGACCAGGCCCAGCGAGAGTGAACTATGTGCCATGATGCCAAGTAGCGTATCCGTCGGTACCCAGTGTTGGCGCTGCATGGCGACCAAGCCCACTGCCAGAGCGACACAGCAGAGCACGACAGCCAAGTTCAGATTGATATCAAACAGCACACCCAGCGAAATACCGAGAAGCGCCGAGTGCGCCAAGGTGTCACCGAAGTACGCCATGCGGCGCCAAACAACGAATGCGCCTAGCGGACCCGATACCAAGGCGACCGCGACACCGGCGATTAGCGCATATAGCAGAAAATCAGCCATGGTGATGATCTCCATCGCAACATTCACCGGCCACTACATCACCATGTAGATTGTGACTGTGGTTATGGTGATGGTTATAGAGTGCCAGCGTAGCTGCGTGCGATGCACCAAACAGCTCTATATAGGCTGGGTCCGCGCTTACCGCCTCGGGGTGGCCTGAACAGCAGACATGAGTGTTGAGGCAGATTACATGGTCGGTTGATGCCATAACCAAGTGGAGGTCGTGCGATATCATCAGTACGCCGCAGCGCCGGCGTTTGCGAATCTCGGTAATGAGGCGATAAAGCTCTGTCTGCCCGTTGACATCGACCCCTTGTACAGGCTCATCAAGTACTAGTAGATCTGGCTGGCGCAGCAGTGCTCTGGCAAGCAGGGCACGCTGCATCTCTCCACCCGATAGATCATGAATAGAGTAGTTCAACAGGTGCGAGGCACCCACATCCTTCAATGCCGCCTCTATCTCATGCAGAGGATAACCATGTGGTGTCTGCAGGAAGTGTTTCACATTCAGCGGCAGGGTCCGATCAATCTGAATCTTCTGCGGCATGTAGCCAATGCGTAGGCCGGGCTCTCTCCAAATAGTGCCACTGGTCGGCTTCACCAGCCCAAGAAGTATCTTAACTAGCGTCGACTTCCCAGCGCCATTAGGCCCAATAAGCGTGGTTATACAGTCGTCATGAAGCGGCAGGCTTATTGAACTGAGAATCTGTTTATTTCCAACTTTAAGCGAGACGTTCTCTAATCGAGCTAAATCGCGATGTGTCATTGGTTCGCATCCTGGCAGCTCGCGCAAACGCCCAAGAGTTCAACCGTCTGCTGTTCTATCAGAAAACCCTGCTTACTGGCACTGACTTGGAACATCGACTGCAACTCCGAAGTGTCTAGCTCTGCTGCGGTACGGCAACTACGACAGATCATAAAAGCGCTGGGGTGGGGATGGTCCGGCTGAGTGCACCCAATAAAAGCGTTCATTGAAGCGATGCGATGAATCAGCCCGAGCTCCTGTAGGAAGTCGAGGGCACGGTAGACCGTTGGTGGTGCGGAGTTGAAGCCTGCCTCAGCAAGTTGTGGCAAAAGTTCGTAGGCACCCAGAGGTTGGTGACTCTGCCAAACGAGTCTGAGAACAAGCTCGCGTATGGGTGTCAGCCGCTGCCCCTGTGATTTACACAGGCTCTTTGCGCTCTTCAGTGCATCACTGACGCAGTGCTGATGGTTGTGCGTACTATTGAACGCATTGTTGGCTTCAAGCATAATCCCCTCCAAAGTAACTGTTATATTATAACAATGCATTTTTTGAGGGTAGCTTTACCTAAGGATTGATTCAGTAATGCGTACATTTATTCGCGGTTTTCTTATTACCGCTCTTTTTGTTTTCGCGCCCGCCGTCCGTGCTGAGACGGTGATTGCAAGCATTAAGCCTGTCTCACTGATTGCTGCTGAGCTGCTAGATGGAGTCGCTGAGGTTGGTACCTTACTGCCCGAAGGTGCCTCGCCGCATGATTTTTCGTTGCGTCCCTCTGATCGTCGCAGCTTAGACCGTGCCAACCTTATAATCTGGGTGGGTGCTGATACTGAGCCATACCTGCAGCGCGTAATTGAAGCCGCTCAAGTCTCCGCAATTAGTTGGCAGGAGTCCGCAGAGGAGCACGCGCAACATGCTGATGAGCATGAGCATCGTGAGAGTGCTGCTGTGGATGAGGGATCCCATGATGAGCATGATCACGCCGCGTTACACCCTTGGCTTAGCCCTGAGTCAGCAGAGCACTTTAGCGAGCGCGTTGCTGTAAAATTAAAAGAACTATTTCCTGAATATTCGGCGAAAATCGATGAAAATGAGGCAAAATTCCTCGCCAGTCTGACAAGTTTTGAAAGCGCAGCCCAGGTACAGCTGGCGCCCGTAAAGGAGCGAGGCTTTTTCGTATTCCACGATGCTTATCAGGGGCTGGTAGAGCACTTCGAACTAAATCAAGTGGGATACTTCACTCTGGATCCATCACGTAAACCCGGTGCTAAGCATTTAGCACAGCTGCGTGAGCAGCTAGAACAGAGTTCTGCGCAGTGCGTCTTTGTTGAGCCGCAGTATTCCCCGGCGCTAATTGACTCTATTACCCGCGGGCTTGATGTAAAACGGGGTGAGCTTGATCCTCTGGCAACGGGCATAGAAGTGGCTTCAGGCGGCTATATCGCTTTTATGCAGGGGCTGCTGAACCAGTTCACTAGCTGCTTGACAGACTAGATAAAAATCTACCTGCGGGGCTTCACAAGGTACTGGTGCACCTATATAATTCGCCGCACTTTCCGAGCAGATGTGGTGGAATTGGTAGACACGCTAGCTTCAGGTGCTAGTGCCTTCACGGGCGTGGGAGTTCGAGTCTCCCCATCTGCACCA
>JABXHP010000125.1 GCA_013373575.1 Oceanospirillaceae bacterium
ATAACCTCTTCAGCTACGAAGTTCTCCGGCTGCTCGCCCAGCGCTACTACTGCGCCATCATCAATATAGAGGTCGACAACCTTATCTAGTTTCTGTGCTGGATCAATGACGCGGCCGCCCGCAATCTTAAGCTTCATCTGTGGTTGCTCCTTCAATCGCTGCTTGGCGCTCCGCCTGCTGACCACTCATTGCCATCGACATAACCGCCATGCGTACCGCTATGCCGTTGGTGACCTGATCTAGAATCACTGAGCGTCTGCCGTCAGCAACCGCCGAAGAGATCTCCACACCGCGATTGATCGGCCCAGGGTGCATCACAATCGCCTCTGGATGAGCAAACGCTAGGCGATCGTCGCTAATGCCGTAGAGTTTGAAGTACTCCGACTCGCTAGGAAGAAGTGCAGAGGTCATGCGCTCGCGTTGTAGACGCAGGGTCATCACTACGTCGACATCGCGCAGACCCTCAGTCAGATCCTGGTAAACCTTAACGCCAAAGCTCTCTACATCACGTGGTAGCAAGGTTCTTGGTGCAATGACGCGTACTTCCGCAGCCCCTAAGGTGCGTAGCGCGTGGAGCTGTGAGCGCGCCACTCTAGAGTGCAAAACATCGCCTACAACGGCGATCCGCAGTTTAGTGAAATCACCTTTGTGGCGGCGGATGGTGAGCATATCCAGCATCGCCTGCGTGGGGTGCGCGTGGCGGCCGTCACCGGCATTGATGATCGCTACACCGGGTGTCACCTCGCTGGCGATAAAGTGCGCAGCACCGCTATCCGAGTGGCGTACCACAAACATGTCGGACTGCATTGCAGCGAGCGTCATCAGTGTATCTTTGAGGGTCTCGCCCTTTTTGGTTGATGAGGTCGCGATATTTAGGTTGAGCACGTCAGCAGAGAGGCGCTTTGCCGCCAGCTCAAACGTGGAGAGCGTGCGCGTGCTGTTCTCAAAGAAGAGGTTGGCGACCGTGCGGCCACGCAGAAGCGGAACCTTCTTAACCTGCTGTGCACCCATATCCACAAAGGAGTCAGCGGTGTCGAGAATCTCGGTAAGCAGCTCAATTGGCAGACCTTCAGTAGTGATGAAGTGCTTGAGCTGTCCGTTTGCCGTGAGCTGGACACGATGGGGTTGTTTCGATTCAAACATCAGTGCACCTCAACTATTGTTCCCGTTGGCCGAGAGTTAAGCTCAGCGGTTCAGGGCCATTCAATTTAACCTGTTCACCTGACTCGAGTGTCAGTTTTCCACCAGTCACATCCGCCTGTATCGGTAGCTCGCGGCCGTTAACATCTAGTAGCGTCAGAAGGCTTACGGACTGTGGTCGACCAAAATCGAATAACTCGTTCATCGCAGCACGAATAGTTCGGCCCGACATCAGCACATCATCTACCAGCAGGATGTCCCGACCCTCCGTTGGAGCGGGCAGCATTGAGGCGCCGACCTTCGGGTTAAGTCCGAGCTGAGTGAAGTCATCGCGATAGAAAGATATGTCAAGTACGCCGACTGGGTCTGTGCTACCTAGGTGCTTCGCGAGGCGCTCAGCTAACCATACTCCGCCGGTACGAATACCGATCAGATAGGGCTGGTCAATCTTGCGCTCTTGCAGAAGCGCCTGGGTATCGCGACAGAGTTTCTCCAATAGGATCTCTGCGTCGAGCGTTGCGTTAGTCATAGATCTCCTCGAGTCGAGTCTGACTAGGGATTAGTTTGTCCTGTAGAAACCAGCCTTCAAGCATCAGCTGTGCTGCCAATCCATCCACTGATTCGGCACCAAAATCACGACCGCCTCCGCGCGCAACATGGATCTCTTTCGCTTCGAAGGAGGTAAGGCGTTCATCGAAGAGAAAGCAGGGAATTTTGCTGCGTTCATGCAGACGATTAGCGAACTTGCGAGCGCGACGGGCCATCTCACTGATGCTGCCATCCATATTGAGAGGCAAACCAACGACGATAGCTTTGGGCTGCCACTCAGCTATAACTTTATCGATGAGTGACCAGTCGGGAGCGCCATCTCGGGCTGCGATCGGCTGCAGAGGTTGAGCGGTTGCGGTTACAGTCTGCCCATAGGCCAAGCCGATACGGCGCAGGCCAAAATCGAATCCCAGTGCGCTAGCAAATTGCTCCGACATTGATCGCCTTATCTATGCATGTCCGGCTTGATCGGACAGGAGGTTAATATCTATACCCAGCTGCTTGGCAGCGGCATCGAGCCGCTGTTCTGGATCGGTTTTAAAGAGTATATCTAAATTCGCAGGACAGCTTAACCAAAGGTTGTTACCGATCTCACCCTCCAGTTGTCCCGGACCCCATCCGGCATAGCCGAGTGTTATGAGGTAATCGCTTGGGCCCTTGCCCTGTGCTAAGGCTTCGAGGATGTCGATTGAAGTGGAAAGAAAGAGGTCATCCCGCAGCTGCAAGGTTGATTTCCAATTCCCCGCAGCGGCGCTGTGCAGCAGAAAACCACGGTCGTTTTTTACCGGTCCACCCGCGTAAACGGGCACCTGATCGAGGCCACTGATGCTGGGTTCAATGTCTAGCTGTTCGAGGATCTCGGCGAAGTCGAAGTCGGAAAACTTATTGACCACCAGCCCCATGGCGCCCTCTTCAGAGTGGTCACAAATATAGATTAGGCTGCCACTGAAATAGTCGCTCTGAAGGTGTGGCATCGAGAGCAAAAACTGATTGTTGAGCTGTGTGGTCAGGCTCATAGGTATCCTCGCTGCACGTTACTACCTCTTCAATAGACCTGCGTCTCTTTCTCGAATTTCCATGTGCGGATTATCTCCAGCAAGTCAGTCCGTTCACGCATCTCAAGGGGGAAGGGCTGAAAGGGCGAAGCGAGCTGCACAATACGAATCGCGGCGTCATCAAGTAGAGCGTGGCCTGAACTTTTAAGAATATCCACCTCTTGCACACTGCCATCAGGCCGCAGAGTGACAAGCATCCGTAAACTGCCATGGATCTCTTTGCGGCGCGCCTCTTCGGGGTAGTTGAGGTTGCCCAAGGTCTCTATGCGTTGGCGCCAGTGCTCGAGATAATCTGCATCTTGGTGTGCCAGAGTCGAGGCTGAGGTGACTCGCGTTACTTTAGGACGGCGTGCCATCTTCTCCTGTTCAAGCATCAGCTTTGCCTGCAAATTTGCTATCTCCAGACTTCGCGCGATCAGCGAAGTGGATGTGCCCGCAAGTGGGGGTGGGGCGCTCTTGGCTTCCAGCAGTTGCTCGGTCGAGGCTTTGAACTCTGAGTTGCTCTCGGTGGTTAACAGCTCTTTAAAGCCTTGTGGCTGATAGGCTTCGTTGAGAACGTCATCGGCTTGCAGTTGGTTCAGGCTTTCGAGCGGCTGAAACTCTGCAGGTTGGCTCACAACCTGAGCGGCCATGGCGGACTGGCGTTGCGCGTCCTCGCTGGCAAAGACCGCGCGCTCGCGCGTGGAAGGCTGATGCTTATCGCGCGATTCGCCAGACCCCTGCTGGTTGGTCTGGGCGAGATAGTCGGCCTGCTCAGGGGCCTGCTGGTCATCAAAACGTGCAAGCGTCACCTCCAGCGTCTGCGCTGGTTTCTGCGGTTCAGGCAAGGAGAAGTTGAGGGTGAGAATTGTCAGGGCGTGTAACACCAGAGCGAGGATCAGCATAAACTTGAACCGCTCGTTACTCTCCATGAACCACAACTGGTTCGTGCCCACTTCCCCCTGAGCTATCACGCCTTAAGCTTCGCCTCGATCACGTCCATAAGCTGCATACTGATATCCAGACCAAACTGGCTATCTAGCTCGCGAATACAGGTCGGACTGGTTACGTTTATCTCTGTGAGGTAGTCACCGATCACATCCAATCCGACAAATAGCAGTCCCTGTTCTACCAGTTTAGGTCCTATCTGCTCAGCGATCCAACGGTCCCGATCCGTTAGCGGGCGACCCTCACCGCGGCCGCCGGCAGCCAGATTGCCGCGAGTCTCGCCCTGGCTAGGTATGCGCGCAAGAGCGTAGGGCACAGGTTCACCATTGACCATCAGAATGCGCTTGTCACCGTCAACAATCTCTGGAATGTAGCGCTGAGCCATGATGGTCTGCCGTCCGAATTGGGTAAGAGTTTCCAGAATAACACCGAGGTTTAGCCCCGCCTCATCGACGCGGTAGATCGAGCTTCCCCCCATACCGTCCAGCGGTTTGAAAATCACATCTTTGTGTTCCGCGTGGAAAGCACGCAGGCGCGCCATCGAACGGCTCACCAGCACCGGAGGGCAGCATTCTGGGTAGTGCGTAGCGAAGAGCTTTTCGTTGTAGTCGCGCAGTCCCTGAGTTCTATTGACGATAAGCGTGCCAGCCGCTTCTGCAATCGCCAGCAGCTGTGTGGTGTAGAGGAACTCATTGTCGAAGGGCGGATCTTTACGCATCAGTACGACATCGAGATTTGTCAGCGCTTGGTCGCTGTACTCACCGCGCTCGAACCAGCCCTCAGGATCCATTGCAACCTTGATAGGAGCCATACGAGCTGACACTACACCATCGCGATTATAGAGATCATCCTGCTCAAAGTAGAACAGCTCCCAGCCCTTGCGCTGAGCTGCCCAGAGCATTGCCAGCGAGCTATCTTTCTTGAAGTTGATGGTATCTATTGGGTCCATCAGTATGCCGAGTTTGATGCTCATTCGAGATCCTTTTGCTAAGTGTGACTAACTGAAGTCACCCCAAAGATAATGTAATACAGCGGCTGCAGCTATAGGTGCTGTCTCTGTTCGTAGAACTCGCGGACCAAGTAGCCAAGGCTTGAAACCGAGCTCCATAGCCAACGCCACTTCGCTATCCTCCAGCCCCCCTTCCGGGCCGATTAATAGAGCCACCGATGAGGGACGCTCTAAATCACCGAGGATCAGAGGTTCAGTGTGAGGGCTGAGAACTAGCTTCAACTCGGCCTCGCAGGACTCTAACCAGTCGCCTAAGGGTAGCGGCTCGTTGATAACCGGGAGCGTTGCCCTGTAGCTCTGCTCACAGGCACTTATCGCCACCTGTTGCCAATGCTTGGTGCGCTTTGCTTGACGCTCAGCATTGAGTTTAACCTCAGACCTTTCGGTGAAGAGAGGCGTTATTTGGCTTACACCAAGCTCAGTTCCCTTCTGAATCGCAAAATCCATACGCTCACCGCGAGAAAGCCCCTGCCCAATCTCAATCCGTAGTGGCGACTCGTTTTGCCGCTTCTCGGCAGATTCAATCACCACTGAGGATCTGCGTTTCTCAACTTCCGTTAGTCGAGCCAGATAATCTGAGCCGTCACCGTTGAAGAGTACGAGTTGCTGCTCCACACGCATGCGCAGCACCTTAACTAGATGATTATGCACCTCATCAGAGAGTACTAACTGGGCACCAGTACTAAGTTCAGCTTCGATATAAGCGCGGGGTATACGCATCACTTCTTCCATCGTTCGTTAACGGCTTAAGTATGCCATAGGCGAAGAGGCGAACGAATCTCTTACCTTCGCTATTGGAGAAGTGAACTTAGAATTAGAGAATCAACTTTGGATCACTCGTATCTGTATGCCCGGCTATACCTTCCACGAGGTCTTGGCAGCATGGACGCTGCCACGAAGCCCCCATGGATGGGTTCACGGCGTCCTAATGGAAGTTATCGCGGAGCATGCTCCATGAGGCTGCTAAGTTTTTCGCTCAGAATCTGTGGCACTATCTACGAGGGAAATTCGGGCCGGGGCAGGTGGTATCGTTGGTTGCTTAGTTAGAGTCTTGTCAGCATGGACGCTGCCACGAAGCCCTCAAGGATGGGCTCACGGCGTCTCTGACTAAGCAGCCAACGATAGAGCTAGGATAGCGCTAGGTTACAGGCCAGCGGCTGATTTCAGCGCCTCAGCCCTATCCGTCTTCTCCCAAGGGAAAGCGGTAAAGGTGTCATCGCCCACTGTCATCTCAAATGGGTTACGACCAAAGTGACCGTAGGCTGCAGTCTGGCGGTACATTGGGTGGAGCAGGTCGAGCATATTGGTAATAGCGTAAGGGCGCAGATCGAAGTGCTCGCGCACCAGTTCGATAATCTTCTCATCTGATACTTTGCCGGTGCCAAAGGTGTTCAGA